>DATDDC010000440.1:0-9424 GCA_036523995.1 Anaeromyxobacter sp. | reverse complement strand
CGTCGCGGTTCTCCTCGCCGTTCGCCTCGTTGTGCTTGTGGTCGTAGGAGACGAGATCGCGGAGCGTGAAGCCGTCGTGCGCGGTGACGAAGTTCACGCTCGCGTAGATGCTTACGGGGGCGGCCGGCGGCAGCGCCGCCCTGCGGCCGTCCCGCCCCCGGGCGAGCGTCAGGAGCCGACCAGCTCGCGCACCAGCGCGCGGAGGGCCTCGAGGTCGAACGGCTTCTCGATGTGGCGGCGCGAGGGGTCGTCGAGGAACTCGCGCGCGCGAGGCGTGAACGCGCCTCCGGTCATGAAGACCAAGGCCCGGGCGGCGTCGGGCGCCTCCCGGGCGAGGCGCTCGGAGAGATCCATCCCGGTGATCTCCGGCATCATGAGATCGCAGAGGATCACGTCGAACCGCTCGCCGCGCGCCACGAGGTCGAGCGCCGCCCGGCCGCTCGACACCGCCACCACGTCGTGCTCGCGTCCCAGGGTGCGGCGCAGGCTCTGGGCGAGCGGCGGCTCGTCGTCCACCACCAGCACGCGCCCGCGCCTTCCTGCCGGCGCGGCGGCCGGCGGCTCGGCCGCCTGCGGCAGCGGCCGGGCCGACGAGGCGGGCAGGACGACGGCGAAGGTCGATCCCTTGCCGGGCACCGAGTCCACGCGGATCTCGCCGCCGAGGGAGCTGACGATGCCGTGGCAGATGGAGAGCCCGAGCCCGGTGCCCACCCCCACGGGCTTGGTCGTGTAGAACGGATCGAAGATGCGCCCGATGTGCTCGGGGGCGATGCCCACCCCGGTGTCCTCCACCTCCACGCGCACGCGCCCCTCCGCCAGCCGGGCGCTCAGGCGGATCTGGTTCGCCTCGGCGCGCCCCTCGGGGATGGCCTGCGCGGCGTTCACGATGAGGTTCAGGAACGCCTGCGCGAGCCGCGACTCGTTCGCGTCGACCGGCGGGACGTCCTCGTAGCGCTTCACCACCTGCGCCCGGTGGCGGATCTCGTGGCGCGCGAGGTTCACGGCCGCGTCGAGGACCCGGCGGACGTCGATGGGCCCGCGGGCGGCCTCGTCCGGCCGGGAGAAGGTCCGCAGCTCGGCCACGATGCGCCGCACGCGCTCCGCGCCCTCGCGCGCCTCGCGGAGCGCGTCCTGCAGGTCCACCGCGCCGTCCGGGAGCGCCGCGGCGCTCTCGCTCGCCGCGGAGAGGTTCGCGATGACGTAGGCGAGGGGGTTGTTGATCTCGTGCGCGACGCCGGCGGCGAGCGTGCCCACGGAGGCCATGCGGTCCGCCACCGCGAGCCGCTCGCTGGCGCGCTTCAGCTCCGCCTCGGCCCCGCGCCGCTCCGTCACGTCGCGGCTCACGCCGATGTAGCCGAGGACGGCGCCGGCGCCGTCCCTGCGGACCACGACGGTCGCCTCGATCTCCACCGGGAGGCCGTCCTTCCGGCGCTGGCGCCCGCTGAGCTCGACGCGTCCGTTGCGCAGGAGATCCCGGAGCATCCACTCGCGGGTCTGGGTGGGCCCGTGCTCCATCCCGATGAGGTCCACCACCTTCTGGCCGAGCGCCTCTGCCTCGGTCCAGCCGTAGATGCGCTGCGCGGCGGGATTCCAGGAGGTGATGCGGACGGCGGCGTCGGTCGAGATCACGGCGTCGGCCACGTTCTCGAGGATCTCGGCGCGGTGGCGGAGCGCGTCGTCGAGGGCGGTGCGCTCCGCGGCGGCCCGCCGCTGCCGCTCCGACCGCAGCCACGTCGCCGCGAGGAGCCCGCCGAGGGCGAGGAACGCGCTCATGGCGAACCAGGCCCCCCAGGCCAGGTGCCGCTCCGTCGCGAAGATCTCGTCGCGGTCGAGCTTCGCCACGAGGCGCCAGGGGGAGCTGGGCACCGGGCGGATGTCGGCGAGCGAGGGCACGCCCCGGTAGTCGAGACCTTCGCGGACCCCGACGGCCCCGATGACCGCCTGCACCGCGAGGACGCTGGTGCGAGAGAGCGGGACCCGCTTCGTGAGCGCCGCCCCGCCCTCGTGGCGGAGCTCGCTCAGGTAGAGCACATGGTCCCCGTCCCGTCGAACGAGGAGCGCCTCCACCGACGCGGCGGAGGCCGGCCAGGCCTGGAGCAGCGGGAAGAGCGTGTCGGCGTCGGTCCGGAGCACGAGCGCGGCCTTCGGCTCGCTGGCGGGGATGGGCGCGGCGGCGTCGAGGTACGCGCGGCCGTCGCGGGCGCTCCGGTGCAGATCCGAGAGGATGGGCCCGGCCTCCGCGAGCGCGCGAGAGGACGCCTCGACGGTGGGGACGTCGAGGTCGCCCCGGCGCCCGGAGGCGGAGAAGAGCAGCTCACCCCGGGACGAGACCACGAGCACGTCGGCGTAGACGTGGCGCTGCTGGATGTCGCGGTACCAGGCTGCGAGGGCCGGCGGCGGCCTTCCCCCGGCCAGGAGGGCGAGGTCGGCCGGGTCGAGAGGCGGCGCGGCGATGGCCGCGACGTCCGCCAGCCGCTCCGCGCGCCAGTCGGAGATCTGCTCCACCTTGACCTCGGCCAGCGCGGAGAGCTGGCCGACCGCCTGGGCGCGGATCTCGTCCCGCATGCGCCGCTCGATGGCCCAGCCCACCGCGGCGAGCGCGATGGCCAGCACCGCGAAGGACGCGACCAGCACGCGGGCGACCGCGGGGGCGGTCCGGGGTGGGAGGTTATCCTCCATCGGCGCGAGCGAGCCACGCCTGCCGCGCAGCTTCCGGCCGAGAGCGTAGCCCGCTGCGGACAGGCGGAGCAAATGCAGGGTCCCCGTTCGCGCATAGTGGATATGCGCTGCACGGGGGCATCGACCGGAGGGCGCCGGAGCCCGGAACGGGTCGCCCCATCGCTGCTCCGCGAGGGCGCGCTCCTCGCTCCCGCGGCGGTCCCGCGCGGCCGGGCGGCGCAGCCACGAGCGCGATCCGCGCGTCCAGCGGGAGGGAGTGGTCGCGGCGGCCGGCGCGGTCTCCGACGGCCGGCTCGATCCGCGCCCGCTCTTCACGACGTATCCCCTCGACCGGCTCGACGCCGCCTTCCAGGCGCTGGAGGAGCGGCCCACCGGCTTCCTGAAGGCCCTCGTCACGACGTGATCTCGATCCGGTCGCGAGCCCACCGGATGGCGGCCGTCCGCTGGCAGCGCCGCGTGCGCGCGGGGTAAGCTCACCCGCGGAGCGCGGCCATGCGCATCGCGGTCCTCTCGGACATCCACGGGAACGTCTTCGCCCTCGAGGCCGCCCTTGCGGACGTGAAGCGCCAGGGCGCGGACGTCGTCGTGAACGCCGGGGACATCCTCTCCGGCCCCCTCGAGCCCGCCGCGACCGCGGACCTGCTCCTCTCGCTCGGCCTGCCCACCATCGCCGGGAACCACGAGCGCCAGCTCCTCGCGTGCGAGGCGGCCCGCGGAAGCGCCTCGGACCAGTTCGCCTTCGAGCACACGACGGAGCGCCATCGCGCCTGGGTGCGCGGCCTGCCGCCGGTGCTCGAGATCGGGGAAGAGGTGCTCGTGTGCCACGGCACGCCGTCGAAGGACTTCGTGTACTTCCTCGAAGAGGTGGGGCCGTCGTCCGGGTCTCGGGCCGCGCCGCTCGGCCTCGTGGAGGAGCGCGCGGGCGGCGTCTCGCGCGGCCTCGTCCTGTGCGGCCACTCGCACAAGCCGCGCGCCGCGGCGATCTCGGGCGGCCGCCTCGTCGTCTGCGCCGGGAGCGTCGGCCTCCAGGCCTACGACGACGACCGCCCGTACCCTCACGTCCACGAGAACGGCAGCCCTCACGCGCGGTACGTGATCTGCGAGCGCGGGCGAGACGGCTGGAGCGTGACGTTCCGCTGCGTGCCGTACGACCACGCCGAGGCCGCCGCGACGGCGAGGCGGAACGGGCGGGAGGACTGGGCGCGGTGGCTGGAGACGGGGAGGGTGTGAGGAACGCCGGGCGGCGTGGCGCCGCCCGCCACCTCCCGGGCGCCGGGGTGACGGAGCAGACGCGGGTCCGCATCGCGGGCCAGGTGGGCTCCGCCGCCGACCTCCGCCAGGGCGAGGATGCGCGCGTGGCGTACCGGGTGTCCGGCACCGAGCCCACCGCCACCGAGGTCCAGGTCATGCGGAGCGAGCCGGAGCCGGGATCGACGGGGTCGCCCGGGCGTGAAGAGCAGCCGGCGCAGGGGCAGCAGCCTCAGCGGTAGTCGTCCGGGAGGCGCCCGTGCGCCCGGCGGGGGAGGGCGCTCCATCGCGCGGCTCCGGCGGGCGCGGGACGAGGGCGCGGCCACGCCCACGCCCCGGGCGAGAGGTCCGGCGAGGTGGGCCCCGCCGGGCCTCCCGGTCGCTCGGAACGTCGAGTGGCCGCCGATGCAGGCGAGTATCACGTCGACCTTCCCGTACCGTGCGCGAGCGCCAGGAGCGGGACGGCGGCGAGCGCGGCGGCGAGCATTCGGGCGAACGAGCGCATCGGGTTCTCCCGCGGTGCGGGTGGGCGGGCGCTCCACCGAGCGTCCGACATCCCGTGCATGCCCAGGCGGGGCGAGCAGGCGCGGCGAGCCGCGCCGCTCTCGGCCGATCGCTCGTGGGAGAGGCGCACGCCGGCGCGCTCGCAGGGGACACCCGCGGACGGTCGCCCCTGTCGCGCTTACCGGAGAAGCGTCGTCGATCTTACAGGGTGTGCGCTCTCGAGCCGCGCGGCACGTCGTGTTTCGCGCGTACGCAGCCGATCCGCGTCCGGCACGTCCGTTGCTCGGCGGGAACCGGGCCGCCGCCGCCCACGGAGGAACGATGAACCGTACGACCGTCGCGAGCAGCACACTGGACCAGTATCTGCGCGAGATAAACCGCGTACCGCTCCTCACGGTGGAGGAGGAGCGCCGGCTCGCTCGCCAGTTCCGGGACCAGGGCGACAAGAGGGCGGGCCACCGCCTCGTCGAGGCGAACCTGCGCTTCGTCGTGAAGGTCGCCTTCGAGTACCGCTCCTACGGGCTGCGCATGGCCGACCTCATCCAGGAGGGGAACATCGGCCTCATGAAGGCGGTGCAGAAGTTCGATCCCGACAAGGAGATCCGGCTCATCTCCTACGCGGTGTGGTGGATCCGCGCCTACATCCAGAACCACATCCTCAAGTCGTGGTCGCTCGTGAAGATCGGGACCACGCAGGCGCAGCGAAAGCTCTTCTTCTCCCTGGCGCGCACGCGGCACGAGATCGAGCGGCTCACGCCCGGATCGGGGCTCGACCAGGAAGGCAACGACGTGAACCTGGTCGCGAAGAAGCTCCGCGTCCGGCCCTCGGACGTCGTCGAGATGCAGCAGCGCATGGAGGGGCGCGACCTCTCGCTCGACGCCCCCGTGGCCGACGGGACGTCGACGCACCTCGAGTTCACGCCTGGCGACGGGGACCCGCAGGACGAGGAGCTGGCCCGCGCCGAGGAGGACGCCATCGTGCACCGGCGCGTCTCCGACGCCATGGGGCGGCTCGACCCGCGCGAGCGGCACATCATCGAGGCCCGCGTCATGGGCGAGGGCAAGGAGACCCTGCGCGACCTGGGCCAGCACTTCGGCTTCTCGCGGGAGCGCGCCCGGCAGCTCGAGATCCGCGCGCTCGAGAAGCTGCGGCGCGAGCTGCAGCCGCTCGCCGACGAGATCGGCTGGCCGGTCGCCTCCTCGGCCGAGCCCGAGTACTAGGAGCTACGAGCTCCGCCGCGCGAAGGCGAAGGGCGAGAAGCCCTGCTGGACGGGCATGAGCTCGATGGCGTTCACGTTGACGTGGGGCGGGAGCGTCACCGCCCACAGGATCGCTTCGGCGATGTCCTCGGGCCCGAGCGCCGTCATGCCCTCGTAGACCTTGGCCGCGCGCGCCGCGTCTCCGCCGAAGCGGACCAGCGAGAACTCCGTGCCCCCGGCCATGCCCGGCGCGATGTTCGTGCAGCGCACCGCCGTGCCGAGCAGGTCCGCCTTGAGGTTCAGCATGAACTGGCGGACGAAGGCCTTCGTCGCGCCGTAGACGTTTCCGCCCGGGTACGGGTACTCGCCCGCCACCGATCCCACCGTCACGACGTGGCCCCGGTTCCGCGCCACCATGCCGGGCAGCACGGCCCGCGTGAGCGCCACGAGCGCCCGGCAATTCGTCTCGATCATCGTGTCCCACTCGGCGAGCGAGGCGCGGTGGACGGGCTCGAGGCCGAGGGCGAGGCCGGCGTTGTTCACGAGCACGTCGATCTCCGCGAACGCGGGGGGGAGCCCGCCGACGGTCTTCTCGATGGCGTCGCGGTCCATGAGGTCGAGCACGACCGCGTGGACGCCGGCGGGGTGCGCGGCGGCGAGCCTCTCGAGGCGCTCCCGGCGCCGTCCCGTCGCGACGACCCGGGCGCCCGCGCGCAGGAAGGCCTCCGCCGTGGCGAGGCCGAAGCCGCTCGTCGCCCCCGTGACGAGCGCGATCTTTCCGGCGAGGTCGTGGGACATGCCGGGATGCTACCACCGGGCGGCGCGTCACCGGCCCACGAACCAGCGGATCGCCTCCGCCGCGACGTCCCGCGGCACCTCGTGGCCGCCCTCGAACTCGCGATAGGAGAGGGCGAAGCCATCGCCGCGCAGCCGCTCCACGATGGCCCGCGCGTTCGACACGGGAAGGATGCCGTCGCGCGTTCCGTGCGAGATGAAGACCTCCGGCCGCGGAGACCTCGAGCGCCGCGGGCCCCCGGGCGAGAACGCCATCACGTGGGTGAAGGCGCCGGCGTTCGCGAGGCCCACGGCGAGCGCGTAGGACGCTCCGTCGGAGAAGCCGGCCAGCGCCAGGTGGCTCTCGTCCACGGGCACGCGCGACCTGACGTGGTCGACGGCGCGCCGCAGGTACTCGAGATCGGGGCCGGACGGTTCCCCGGCGAGGTCCCAGGTCGTGCCGCGCGACTCCGGAGCGAGCACCACGAGGCCGTGGCCGTCGGCGAGGTCGTGAAGGAGGAGCGGCAGTCGCTTCGCGTCGCCGCCCGCGCCGTGCAGGTACACGACGAGCGGCGCGCGCGTGGCGGCGCCCAGAGCCGCCGGCAGGTACACGAGCCCGTCGCGCCCCTCCGAGAGGCCGAGCCGGCTCTCGCCGGCGGGGAAGCGCTGCAGCGCGGCCGACGCGCGAGCCTGCTCCTCGGCGGTCGGGGGCGCGGGCGTGGCCGCGCTCGCGGGGGACCGCGCGCGGAGTCGCGTGCCTGGTATCCCTGGAGCGTAGCCCGGCGATGGAGCGGCGCCGCGCTCGGGAGGGGCCGCCGGGAGGACGACCTGCGCGGCGGGCGCGGAGCTTCAGCCCTGGCCCTGGGCCGGCCCGCGGAGGCGGCCGGGCTCCTCCCGCGCCAGCGGCAGCACCACGGTGAACGCCGCCCCGCCGCCGGGCCGGTCGCCCAGCTCGATCTCTCCGCCGTGCTGCAGGACGATCTTCTTCACGATGGCGAGGCCGAGGCCGGTCCCGCCCTGCTTCGTCGTGAAGTACGGATCGAAGACGCGCTCCCGCCGCGAGGGATCGACGCCGGGACCCTCGTCCGCGACCGTCAGGACGGCGCGGTCCTTCGTGTGCGCGACGCCGAGGTGGATGCGCGCGCGCGACGGCCGCACGGCCTCGACGGCGTTGGCGCAGAGGTTCGCGAGGACCCGCCGCATGAGGGCGCGGTCGAGCGCGACGGGAGCGTCGCCGCTCGCCTTCACGACGTCGACGTCCGCGCCCTCGCGGATCTGCGGGCTCGTGCGCAGGAAGTCGTCCACGAACTCGCCCAGCTCGGCGGGCTCCGGCTTCACCTCGGGCAGCTTGGCGAAGCCGGAGAACTCGTCGACGAGCCGCTGCAGGGTTCCGATCTCGTCGCGGACGATCTCGCCGGCCTCGCCGAGGAGCCGGGCGAACTCGGGATCGGCCTCCCGCGCCGGGGACGACTTCCAGCGCGCCTCGAGCTGCTGGAAGGCGAGCTTCATGGGCGTGAGCGGGTTCTTGATCTCGTGCGCCAGGCGGCGGGCCACCTCCTGCCAGCCGGAGATCTTCTCGAGGTACACGATGCGGCCGCGGCTCTCGCGCACCTCCCGGACCATGGTGTTGAAGGCGCGGGCGAGCCCGGCCACCTCGTCGCCGGAGCTGCCGGGATCCACCTGCACGGCCAGGTCTCCGGCGGCGAGCTTGCGCACCGCTCCCACGAGCTCCGACACCCGCCGCGTCGTGCGCCGGGCGAGCACGATGCCGATGCCGGCCGCCGCGAGCGCCATCACCACCAGGAGCGCGCCGAACGCGCGCACGTAGCTGCGCCGGATCTCCGAGCGGAGCGCGTCGACGCCCTGCACGAGCTCGGCGAGCTCGCGGGCCTCGTCCAGCTCCGCGAAGAAGCGCGCCTCGATCTCGAAGATGCACTCCAGGCGATCGCCGCCGGGCAGCTCCACGCGCGCGGGCACGTCCCGCCACTGGCCCTCGGCGGGCGGGTTCGGGCTCTCCGCCTCGGCGACCACCTCGCCGTCCTTCCCGATCCACGTGGCGCGGCGGAGCCGCGGCACGCGCTGGACGGCCGAGGAGAGATAGCCCCCCGCCCGCCTCGCGTCCTGCGGGAGCCCGCGGGCCACGGACCGCGCCCGCTCGGCGTAGAGCTGCTTTCGCGCCTGGAAGAGATCGCCGTAGAGCGCGGGCACCGCGGCGAGGCGCTCGACCACGCGGGGATCGAGGCCGAGCGCGAGGTTCTCCTCGGCCACGCGGCCGGCGAGGAAGAGCGCGCCCCCGAGCGGGAGCGTGGCTGCGAGCACCAGGGCCGCCGAGATCTTGAGCTCGAAGCGCGAGACGCGCAGCAGCCCCGCCGCGCGCCGCAGCCGCCCCGGGGCCGCGCGCCCGTCCGGGCTCACCGCGCCTTCACCTCGCCCCGGCCGAGGGGGCCCGAGCGCAGGAGAGTGACGTCCGTGCCGGCGTCGGGCTCGCGCAGGAGGAAGCTCGCCATGGCGCCGAGCATGCTCCGCGAGCCGCCCTGCGCGCGCGTGCCGGCCGCGGGGTTGGCGATGAACTCGCGCGTCCGCTGGAGCTGCTCCTTCGAGACCGGGTTCACCTCGACGCGGGCCTCCACGAAGAACGCGTCCCCCGGCAGGAGCGACACCGGGCCGAGATCGAGGTCGCGCTCCTGCGAGAGGAACGACCGGAGCGCCTTGAAGTCGGCGAGGACGAAGCGCACGCCCTGCGGGAAGTGCGCGTCCTTCACCGTGACCGCGTAGGTCTCCTCCCACACGTCGAAGAGGATCTCCACCACGCGCCCGTAGAGCATGGCGGGGTGTCGCTCGCCCGCGGGGACCACCGTGACGTAGATGGCCACGACGTTCGTGAGCCCGTTGCCCATCTCGCGCTCGAGCGTGGGCGGGAAGGCGGCGGAGAGGTCCACGGTGGCGACGACGCGCCCGGAGCGCGCGGCGAGCTGCAGCGGGAGGGGCTGCGGGGCGGCCGCCGCAGGCGTGGCGAGCG
>DATDDC010000439.1:0-10890 GCA_036523995.1 Anaeromyxobacter sp. | reverse complement strand
AGGTCGGGGTCGAGGTCGAGGTCGAGGTTGGGGTCGCGGTCGCAGTCGGGGTCGAGGTCGCGGTCGAGGTCGAAAAAAAACGGCGGGGCGGGCCCCCTCAGACCCGCCCCGCCGCGTACTGCCTTCGACCCCAGCTACTCGGCTCCGACGCCGAGGTACGTCCGGATCTTCTCGTCCTCGAACTTCGCCGCCGACTCCCTCTCCGGCGCGAGCAGCGAGACCACGATGCCGACCACGAACGCCGCCGTCATGGAGAAGATGGCGGGGTTCTTGATGGGCACGATGCCGTAGGGCTTGCCGGCCGCGTCGACGTGCTTCAGCACCTCGCCCCAGACCGTCGGCGAGAGCAGGATCAGGATGGACGAGGTGAGGGCGCCGACGAGGATGGACCAGACCGCGCCCTGCGTGGTGAAGCGCTTCCACGTGATGGACATGAGCAGCGCCGGGAAGTTCGCCGAGGCCGCGATGGCGAAGGCGAGCCCCACCATGAAGGCGACGTTCTGGCCCTTGAAGAGGATGCCCAGGCCCACGGCCACGATGCCGAACACCACGGTCGCCGTCTTCGCCGCCTTGACCTGCTCCTCCTCCGTGGCGTGCCCGCCCTTGATGACGGAGACGTAGATGTCGTGCGAGTAGGCGGACGCGCCCGCGAGGGTCAGGCCCGCCACCACCGCCAGGATGGTCGCGAAGGCCACCGCGGCGATGAAGCCGAGGAACGGCGTACCGCCGAGCAGCTCGGCGAGGAGCGGCGCGGCCATGTTGCCGCCCTTGTCCATCTTCGTGATGAAGCCGCGGCCGACCAGCACCGACGCGCCGAAGCCGACGATGGGGATGATGACGTAGAAGTAGCCGATGAGGCCCGTGGCGTAGAGCACGGACTTCCGCGCCGCCTTGGCGTCGGGGACCGTGTAGAAGCGCATGAGGATGTGGGGCAGTCCCAGCAGGCCGAACATGAGGGCGAGGCCGAGCGAGACGGCCTCGAGCGGGCTCGAGACGATGCCGCCGGGCTGGAGCGCGGCCGGGCCGTGCTCGGCGACGACCTGGGCGTAGAGCGAGGTCGGGCTCCAGCCGAACCGGTTCATGACGAGGCCGGTGAGGAAGGTGACGCCGCAGAGGAGCAGCACCGCCTTGATGATCTGCACCCAGGTGGTGGCGAGCATGCCGCCGAAGAGCACGTAGGCGAGCATCACCGCGCCGACGATGAGCTCGGCGTACTCGTACTTGAGGCCGAACATGAGCTGGATGAGCGAGCCCGAGCCGACCATCTGGGCGATGGTGTAGAAGAGCACCGTCAGGATCCCGCCGATGGCCGCGGCGATGCGCACGGGCCGCTGCCGCAGGCGGAAGGCGACCACGTCGGCGAAGGTGAACTTGCCCAGGTTCCTGAGCGGCTCCGCCACGAGGAACATGAGCGCCGGCCAGCCCACGAGCCAGCCCGTCGCGTAGATCATGCCGTCGTAGCCCTTGAGCGCCACCATGCCCGAGATGCCGAGGAACGAGGCCGCGGACATGTAGTCGCCCGCCAGGGCGAAGCCGTTCTGCAGGGCCGAGACGCTGCGCCCGGCGGCGTAGAACTCCGAGGAGGTCTTCGTCTTCTTCGCCGCGAAGTAGGTGATGACGAGCGTCACCAGGACGATGAGGAAGAAGAAGCCGATGGAGGCCAGCGTCGGCTTGCCGAGCGTCGTCTCCATGGGGGCCGAGGGGCCGGCCTGGCCGAGCAGGAACTGCGTAAGGGGGCCGATCGCGAGCATGAGCGGATCTCCTCTGAGGTGGGGACCGAGAGGCTAGTGCTCGAGCTCGCCCTTCAGGCGCTCGACCTCGGGGTCATAGGACTTGTTGGCCCACGCGACGTAGAAGGCGGTGAGCACCCAGGCGATGACGATGGCCGCGAGGCCGAGGGGGATGGCGAGGGTGGTGACCTCGCCGATCCGGGTCGAGACGAGGTCCTTCCTCGTGGCGACGAGCAGGATGAAGCCGTAGTAGCCGACGAAGAGGAGGGTGAGCAGGACGAGGCTCACCTTCCACCGCAGCGAGACGAGGTGCTTGAACGCCTCGGACTCGGAGATCTCGTGCGCCGTCTTGCGCGGCGCCGCCTGGGCCTTCAGAGCCACGTTCGCCATGGGTGTCCTCCCTCCGCCGGAAAGCGAGGCAGAGCATATAGCAGATTGATTTGCGCATTGAACAGGGCGCGATGCACCTATTTGCACTCGAGGTATGACTTGCATCAATCAATGCGGGCGCGTCCGGTCGACGATCGGCGCGATCGTAAAAGCTGCGCGCACCTCTTGCGGCGGCGACGCAGGTTTGGCGTTTGGCGCGCCTCCGTGTACTCTTCGCCGTCCCCCGTCCCGGTGCGCGCCCGGGCCACGGCCATGAAGCTCGCGCTGATCGCCGACATCCACGCGAACCTCGAGGCCCTCGAGGCCTGCCTCGCCCACGCGCGCGAAGGCGGGGCCGAGCGCTTCGCCGTGCTCGGCGACATCGTCGGCTACGGCGCGGATCCGGGGCCGGTGGTGGACGCGGTGTCGGCGCTCGTGCGCGAGGGTGCGCTCGCCGTGCGGGGCAATCACGACGAGGCGATCGCCTCGCGCCGCCGGAGCACGTTCATGCACGCGGCGGCGGCGAAGGCCATCGCCTGGAGCCGCCGGCGCCTCACCGCGGGGCAGCGCGCCTTCCTCGCCGGCCTTCCGCTCGTGGTCAAGGAGGACCGCCTCTTCCTCGTCCACGCGAGCCCGCAGCGCCCCGGCCAGTGGATCTACGTGACCGACCCGCTCCGCGCCGGGCGCGCCCTCGAGGCCGCTGCGCCGGCGGCCTGGGTCTTCTGCGGGCACGTGCACGAGCCCGTGCTGTACACTCGCGGAGCGGCGGCGCGGCCGGTCCCGTTCCGCCCGGTCCCGGGCGTGGCGATCCCGGTGCCGCCCAGGCGCCGCTGGCTCGCCGTGGTGGGGGCCGCCGGCCAGCCGCGCGACGGGAACACGGCCGCCTGCTACGCCATGCTCGACACCGATCGGTCCATGCTGGTCTTCCACCGCGTGCCGTACGACTGGCGGTCCGCGGCGGAGAAGGTGCGCGCCGCGGGGCTCCCCGAGAGCCTGGCGCTGCGGCTCGAGAGCGGGGGGTGACGGAGGATGGCCGCCCTCCTCGACCCCGGCACCGAGATCGACGGCTACCGCCTCGGACCCCGCATCCACTCGGGAGGGATGGCCATCATCTATGCCATCGATGGCGGCCCCTCCGCCCCCGCGTTCCCGGCCGTCATGAAGGTGCCGCGCCTCGGCCCGGGAGAGCCGGTGGAGAGCGTCGTCTCGTTCGAGGTCGAGCAGATGGTGCTCGGCGCCGTGAGGGGGCCGCACGTGCCGCGCTTCGTGGCGGCGGGCGACCTGGCGCGCCACCCGTACCTCGTCATGGAGCGCGTCGAGGGGAAGCCGCTCTCCGAGTGGGTGGACCGCGCCCCCGTGCCCGCCGCGGAGGTGGCGCGGCTCGGCGCCGCCATCGCGAACGCGCTCCACGGCCTCCATCTCCAGGAGGCGATCCACCTCGACCTCAAGCCCTCCAACGTCCTCATCCGGCCGTCCGGGGAGGCGGTGCTCATCGACTTCGGGCTCGCGCGCCACGCGCACTATCCGGACCTGCTCGCCGAGGAGATGCACAGCCCCATCGGCTCCGCGCCCTACGTCTCGCCCGAGCAGGTGCTGGGCGTCCGCTGGGAGCCGCGCTCCGACGTGTTCGCGCTCGGGGTGGTCCTCTACGAGCTCGCCACCGGGAAGCTGCCGTTCGGGAGCTCGTCCTCGCGCTCCGCCCTGCGCAGGCGGCTCTGGCGCGATCCCGTCCCGCCCCGGGCCCTCGCGCCCTCCGTGCCGGAGTGGCTGCAGGAGGTGATCCTGCGCTGCCTCGACCCGGAGCCCCGCGGACGCTACCCGTCGGCCGCGCAGGCGGCCTTCGATCTCTCCAACCCCGAGCACGTGGCGGTGACCGCGCGCGGCCGCCGCACGCGCCGCGACGGGCCGCTCCCGCTGCTGCGGCGCTGGCTGCGGGCGGCCGGGCTGGAGCCGGGACATGGCCCGGCTCCCTCGGGGCGGCTCGCCGGCCCCTCCATCGTCCTCGTCGCCCTCGCCACGCAGCACGCCGACGACGCGCAGCTCGAGGCCATCCGTGCGACGGTGCGTCGCATGCGCTCCGGCGGCGGGGCCCAGCGCCTCGCCTGCATCACCGTGATCAAGCCGTCGCCCGAGATGAGCGGCATCCCCGAGGACGAGGCGGCGACGAGCCAGCGCATCAAGCACCTCGTCCTGCTCCGGAGCTGGGCGGAGCCGCTCGGGCTCGGGCCGGGGCAGATCTCCTTCCACGTCCTCGAGTCCTCCGACGCGGCCGAGGCGATCGTGCGGTACGCCAGGATGAACCAGGTGGACCACATCGTGATCGGATCGCCGCCCCGCGAGGTCCCGCTCCGGGGAATGCTCGGGGCGGTCTCCTCGCGCGTGTCGCCCGACGCGGCGCCGGAGCCGCTGCAGCTCCTGCGGCTCCTCGGCACCGTGTCGAGCAAGGTCGCGGCGGAGGCGCCCTGCACCGTGACGGTGGTGCGCCCTCCGCCCTGACGGAACCGTGCTCTAATGCACTCCCAGGAGACAGAGCGATGAACGTCGATCAGCGGTCCGCGTACTGGCGCCGGAACCTCCTCTACATCGCGGTGCTGCTCTCGATCTGGGCGGCCGTGTCGTACGGAGCGTCGATCCTCTTCGCCGACGCGCTCGACGCCGTGAAGGTCGAGGGATTCCCGCTCGGCTTCTGGTTCGCCAATCAGGGCTCCATCCTCACGTTCGTGGTCCTCATCTTCGTCTACGTCCTGCTCATGAACGACCTGGACAGGAAGTTCGGCGTGTACGAGAGGTAGCCACGATGGGCGTCATCGGCTGGACGTGGACGGTCGTCGCCGGCTCGTTCGTGCTCTACCTCGCGATCGCCTTCTACGCGAAGGTGCGCTCGCCGGTGGACTACTACGTCGCCGATCGCTCGGTGAACCCCATCCTGAACGGCATGGCCACGGGGACCGACTGGATGTCGGCCGCGTCCTTCATGTCCATGGCGGGGCTCGCCGCGGTGATGGGCCGCGACGGCTCGGTCTACCTCATGGGCTGGACCGGCGGCTACGTGCTCCTGGCCGTGCTCCTCGCGCCCTACCTCCGCAAGTACGGGAAGTACACGGTCCCGCAGTTCGTGGGCGACCGCTACTACTCGTCGGGCGCGCGGATGGTCGCGCTCCTCTGCGCGATCCTGATCTCGTTCGTCTACGTCGGCGGGCAGCTGCGCGGCGTGGGCATCGTCTTCGCGCGCTTCCTCGGGCTCTCCGTCGAGCAGGGCGTCGCGGTGGGGACCGTCATCGTCCTCGCCTACACCGTGCTCGGCGGGATGAAGGGCATGACCCAGGTGCAGGTGGCCCAGTACGTGGTCCTCATCACCGCCTACCTCGTGCCCGCCATCTTCGTCTCCCTCATGCTGACCGGGAGCCCCATCCCCCCCATCGGCCTCGGCTCGACGCTCACGCCCGAGGGCGCGGCCTTCCTCGGCGCGGAGCCGGGCCGCCACCTCCTCGAGGTCCTCGACCGCCTCTCCACCGACCTCGGCTTCCGGCCCTACACGGCGGGCTGGAAGCCGCGGCTCGACGTCCTCGCCATCACCGCGGCGCTCATGATCGGCACCGCCGGCCTTCCGCACATCGTCATCCGCTTCTTCACCGTGCCGAAGATCCGCGACGCCCGCTCCACCGCGGGATGGGCCCTCGCCTTCATCGCGGTGCTGTACCTCACGGCGCCGGCCGTGGCCGCCTTCTCGCGCGCGGGCATGCTCGCGACGCTCCACGGGAAGCCCGGCGCCTCGGCGCCGGCCTGGTTCCAGGAGTGGCAGCGCACGGGCCTCGCCCGGTTCGAGGACAAGGACGGGGACGGCAAGATGACCCTCTCCGCCGATCCGGCGCGGAACGAGGTGACGGTCGATCCCGACGTCCTCGTGCTCGCGAACCCCGAGTTGGCGCGGCTGCCGGCGTGGGTGGTCGGCCTCGTGGCGGCCGGCGCGCTCGGCGCCGCCCTCTCCACGGCGGCCGGGCTCCTCCTCGTCATCGCGGCGGGCTTCTCGCACGACCTCGTGAAGTCGGTCCTGATGCGCGGCCTCCCCGATCGCGCGGAGCTGTGGCTGGCGCGCATCGCGGCCACCGTGGCCGCGATCCTCGCCGCCGGGATGGCGCTCCACCCGCCGGGCCGGGTGGCGGAGATCGTGGCGCTCGCGTTCGGCCTCGCCGCCTCGTCGTTCTTCCCCGTGATCACGGTGGGCATCTTCTGGAAGCGGGCCACGAAGGAGG
This sequence comes from Anaeromyxobacter sp., assembly GCA_036523995.1. Classification (GTDB taxonomy): domain Bacteria; phylum Myxococcota; class Myxococcia; order Myxococcales; family Anaeromyxobacteraceae; genus Anaeromyxobacter. The sequence continues at coordinate 4,538 of DATDDC010000439.1, read as the reverse complement.
GGGCCATCGCCGCCATGGCGTCGGGCGTTCTCTTCACCGGGGGTTACGTGGGCTTCTACAAGGCCGTCCGCCCGGACCTCGACGCCGCCGCGCACTGGTGGCTCGGCATCTCGCCGGAGGGCATCGGGGCCGTGGGCATGCTCGTGGCCACCACGGTGCTCGTCTGCGTCTCGCTCGCCACCAAGGCCCCGCCCGTGGCGGTGCAGGACCTCGTCTCCTCGCTGCGCTATCCGCGCGAGGCGGACGCGCACGGGGCGCTCGACGCACGCCGGGCCGCGCCCTAGCGGGGAGCCGTGCATGACCGCCGCAGATCCCGTGGCGTACCTGCGCGCGACGCCGCCCTTCGACGCGCTTCCGCAGGAGCTCTTCGACGACGCGTCGCGGGCGCTCGAGATCGCGTTCTACCCGGCGGGCACCTGGCTCGTCCGCGCCGCGGGAACGCCCCTCGAGCACCTGCACGTCATCCGGCGGGGCACGGTGCGCCTGGAGCGCGCCGGCCAGACCGTGCAGGTCCTCGAGGAGGGCGAGACGTTCGGGTATACCTCGCTCATCACGCGGCAGGCCACGTTCGACGTCGTGGTCGAGGAGGACCTGCTCGCCTACCTCCTGCCCGATGCGGAGTTCCAGAAGCTCCGCGCCGACGCGGCCTTCGCGGGCCACTTCGCCGTGGGCCTCGCCGAGCGCCTCGAGAAGGCCCTCGAGCACGCGCCGGTGGTCACGTTCCAGCCCGACGTCTCCGAGGAGGTCCGCAGGCTCGTGCGGCGCCCGCCGGTGTGGGTGGCGGCGGAGGCCACGGCGGCCGAGGCGGCCCGCCTCATGCGCCAGGAGCGGATCTCCTCCGTGCTCGTGCGTGGCGACCCGCCCGGCATCGTCACGGATCGCGACCTCACCAGCCGGGTGCTGGCGGAGGGGCTCGGACCCGAGACGCCGGTCGCCCGGATCCTCACCGCGCCGCTCCGGACGCTCTCCGCCGAGGCGCCCACCTACGAGGCCTGGGCCGCGATCCTGGAGGCCGGCGTTCACCACCTCCCCGTCGTGGGCGAGGGCAAGGGCGAGATCGTGGGCGTGCTCACCGCCACCGATCTCCTCAAGTCCTCGGCGCACGGACCGGTGGCGGTCCTCCGGCGCGTGGAGCGGCTCGCCTCCCGCGAGAGCCTGCCCGGCTACGCCGCGAAGGTCGCCGAGATGGTCGCTGCGCTCCTCGGGGGCGGGCTCGACGCGCCGGCCATCGGCGCGCTCGTGGCACGGCTCAACGACGCCCTCCTGGCGCGGCTCCTCGCCTGGGCCGAGGCGGACCTGGGCCCGCCGCCCGCGCCCTACGCCTGGCTGGCCTTCGGCTCCGAGGGGAGGGCGGAGCAGGCCCTCCTCACCGATCAGGACAACGGCCTCGCCCACGGCGACGAGCCCGCGGGAGGGGAGGGCTACTGGCGCGAGTTCGCGGAGCGGGTGAACGCCGATCTGGAGGCGGCCGGCTTCCCGCCCTGCCCCCAGGGCCACATGGCCCGCTCCGAGCGCGGGCCGCTGCGCGAGTGGAAGCGCCGCTTCGACGCCTGCATCGACGACCGCAGGCCCCTCGCCGCGACGCTCCTCTTCGACTTCCGCAAGGTGGCGGGCGGGCTCGACGTCGAGCCGCTCGAGACGGCCATGGGCCGAGCGGCGCGCAACGCTCCCTTCCTGCGCTTCCTCGCCCGCGCCGCCATCGAGCACAAGCCTCCGGCGTCGGTGCGCCTGCGCGGTGAGAAGAAGGTGGACCTGAAGGCGCACGGCATCCTCCCCATCGTGCACCTCGCCCGCTGCTACGGCCTCGAGGTGGGGTCGGGCTCCCGCGCCACCCTCGATCGCCTCCGGGCCGCGCGCGAGGCCGGGCTCCTCTCGCCGGAGACGCACGAGGGGGTGGCCCAGGCGTACCGGTTCCTGCTCGGCCTCTCGCTGCGCAACCAGCTCCGCAGGATCTCGGAGGGCGCCGCGCCCTCGCCGGCCGTGCCCATCGCGGAGCTCGGCGCGCTCGAGCGGACCCGCCTCAAGGAGGCGTTCCGCGTCGTGAAGGCCTGGCAGGAGAAGGCGGCCTTCCACTATCGAACCGACTTCTTCTAGGTCATGGCCGCGACCGATCCCATCGTCTACCTCTGGGCCACCGCGCCCTTCCGCGACCTGCCCCCGGCGCTGTTCGAGGAGGTGGCGCGGTCCGTGGACGTGGCCTTCCACCCGGCCGGCACCTGGCTGGCGCGCGCCGGCCAGAGGCCGCTCGAGCACCTCCACGTCATCCGCAAGGGCGCGGTGCGGCTCGAGCGCGACGGCCAGACCATCCAGGTGCTCGAGGAGGGCGAGACCTTCGGCTACACGTCGCTGCTCGCGCGCAAGGCCACCATCGACGTCCTCGTGGAGGAGGACCTCGTCGCCTACCGCATCCCGGCGGCCGTGTTCCGGCGGCTCCTCGGGGACGCCACGTTCGCCGGCCACTTCTCCGAGGGGCTCTCCGAGCGGCTCAAGGCCTCGCTGGCGCAGTCGCCGGTCGCGACCTTCCCCCCCGATCTCTCGCTCGAGGTCGGCCAGGTCTTCCGCGAGGCGGCCGTGTGGGTCGAGGCGAGCGCCACCGCCGGCGAGGCGGCGCGGCGGATGCGCGAGGCGCGGGTCACCTCGGTGCTCGTGCGCGGCGACCCCATCGCCATCGTCACGGACCGCGACCTCCGGAACCGCGTCCTCGCCGAGGGGCTCGGGCCGGCGGCCAACGTGGCCTCCGTCGCGACGCCCTCGCCGCGCACGGTCGCGGCGGGGACGCCCATCCACGAGGCCTGGGCGCAGCTCCTCGAGGCGGGGGTCCACCACCTGCCCGTGGTGGAGGGCGGCGAGATCGTGGGCGTCCTCACCGACACCGACCTCCTCCGCTGCTCGGCGCAGGGGCCGATGGCGGTGCTCCGGCGCGTGGAGCGGCTCTCCACCCGCGAGCGCCTGCCCGGCTACGGCAAGACCGTGGCGGAGATGGCGTCCGCGCTGCTCGCCGGCGGCCTCGACGCCACGCTCATCGCCGGGTTCGTGGCGCGCCTCAACGACGCGCTCCTCGAGCGGATCGTGCGCATGGCCGAGGCGGAGCTCGGTCCCGCCCCGGTGGCGTGGGCCTGGCTCGCCCTCGGTTCCGAGGGACGGAAGGAGCAGACCCTCCTCACCGATCAGGACAACGCGCTCGTCTTCGCCGACGGCGGCGAGGGCGAGCGCGCCTGGTTCGACGCCTTCGCGACGCGGATCGCGGCGGACCTGCGGGCGGCCGGGTTCCCGGAGTGCCCGGGCGGCTACATGGCGACGCGCTGGATGGGGCCGCTCTCGGAGTGGAAGCGGCGCTTCGCCTCCTGGATCGACTCGCCCTCGCCCCAGGCGCTGCTCCATGCCGGGATCTTCTTCGACTTCCGGCGCGTGGCGGGCACCCTCGACGCGGCGCCGCTCCAGGCGGTGCTCGCCACCGTGCCGGCGCGGCCCCTGTTCCTCCGCTTCCTGGCGAGGGCGGCGCTCGACTTCCATCCGCCGCCCGCGCTCGTCCTGCGCCTCAAGGGCGACGCGGGCCGCGTCGATCTCAAGGCCCACGGCATCGCGCCCGTGGTGCTGCTGGCGCGCTGCTACGGGCTCGAGCTCGGCGGCGCCGCGCGGAGCACGCTCGAGCGCATCGAGGCGGCCGCCGCGGCGGGGAACCTCTCCTCGGAGGTCCACGCCAACGTGGCCGACGCCTACCGGTTCCTCCTGGGCCTGCGCCTCCGGCTCCAGCTGCGGTCCCTCGCCGAGGGCCGCTCGGTGGGGCAGGCGGTGGCGCTCGCCGACGTCTCCCCCGTGGAGCGCAGCCGCCTCAAGGACGCGCTCCGCGCGGTCCGCGGCTTCCAGGAGGCGGGCGCGCTGCACTTCCGGACGGATTTCTAGAAGGAGGCGCTTCCTAGATGCTCTTCGCCTCGCCGCCGTGGGACTCGGTCTTCTACTGGGCGCTCGATCTCGAGACGGGCGGCCTCGACGCCGCGAGGGATCCCATCCTCGCGGTGGGCATGGTCCCCGTCCGCGCGGGCCGGATCCGGCTCGGCGAGGCCTACCGCACGCTGGTGCGCCCCGGGGCCCGGCCCATCGATCCCGCGTCGATCCGGGCGCACCAGCTCGTCTCGGGCGAGTTCCGGGACGCGCCGCCCATCGAGGACGTCCTTCCGGAGATCACGAGGAGGCTCTACGGGAGCGCGCTCATCGTGCATCAGAAGGGGATCGACGTCGCCTTCCTCCAGGAGGCGTGCCGGCGCACCGGATTGCGCTGGCCGGCGCCCAAGGTGATCGACACGGTGGAGCTCCTCCTCCGGCGCGCGAAGCAGTCCCGCTTCCGCACGCCCGAGCTTCCGCTGGAGACGCCGGCCCTGATGCTCTCCCTGGCGCGCGACGCGCACGGCCTTCCGCCCTACCAGGCGCACGACGCGCTCACGGACGCCATCGCGACGGCGGAGCTCTTCCTCGTGCTCCGCCACGAGCTGCGGGCGCGGACGCTCCGCGACCTGCGCTGAAGCGGCGATGGGTTCGCG
>DATDDC010000438.1:0-2783 GCA_036523995.1 Anaeromyxobacter sp. | reverse complement strand
CGCGACCCTCCCCCGCGCCCGCGGCGAGGCCCGTGCCCGCGGTCGCGAAGGCCCCGGCGCAGGCCACCGCGCTCCCCGCCGCCTCGAGCGCGCCCGCCCGCGCCCGGATCGACGCGGGCGTCCTCTCCGGCCTCGGCGCGCGGAACATCGGCTCCGCCGCGATGAGCGGCCGCATCTCCGCCGTCGCCGCGGCCGTCGAGGACGGCAAGACCACGCTCTTCGTGGGCGCGGCGAGCGGCGGCGTGTGGAAGTCGCGGGACGGCGGGACCACGTTCCAGCCGGTCTTCGACCGGATGCCGGTGCAGTCGATCGGCGCCATCGCGCTCGACCCGCGGAACCCGAGGAACGTGTGGGTCGGCACGGGCGAGGCGTGGACGCGGAACTCGGTGTCGATCGGCGACGGCGTGTACAGATCGACCGACGGCGGCGTGACGTGGACCCACGTCGGCTTGCGCCAGTCGGAGCGCGTCGCGCGCATCGTGGTGGACCCCCGCGACTCCGACGTCGTCTTCGCCTGCGTCCCGGGCAAGCTCTGGAGCGACTCCACCGAGCGAGGCCTCTACAAGACCGCGGACGGCGGCAAGACCTGGACCCTCGTCCTCCCCGGCCCGAACCCGTCGACGGGCTGCTCCACCGTCGCGATCGATCCGGGAAACCCGGACCACCTCCTCGCCGGGCTCTGGGACTTCCGCCGCAAGGGCTGGACGTTCCGCTCCGGCGGCGATGGCCCGGACGCGCCCAGCGGCAGCGGCCTCTTCCGCTCCGAGGACGGCGGGCGCACCTGGGCCGCGCTCGACGACAAGACGGCGGCGGGGCTCCCGCCCCGGCCCTGGGGGCGCATCGAGGTGGCGTTCGCGCCCTCCGACGGGCGCATCGCCTACGCCTTCGTCGAGTCGAAGACCTCGGCCCTCTTCCGGTCGTCCGACGGCGGCCGGACCTGGGAGGCGCGCGACCGGAGCCAGATGATGGTGTGGCGCCCGTTCTACTTCGCGCGGCTCGTCGTCGATCCCCGCAATCCCGAGCGGCTCTTCAAGACGGACATGATGCTCATCGTGAGCGAGGACGGCGGAAAGAGCTTCGCCGTGAGCGGCGGCGGCTCGCACGGCGACTGGCACGACCTCTGGATCGATCCCGGGAACCCGAAGCACGTCGTGGGCGGCGACGACGGCGGGCTCTGGATCTCGCAGGACGGCGGGAACCGCTGGTGGAAGGGCGACAACCTTCCCGTGTCGCAGTTCTACCACGTGGCGGTGGACACGAAGGACCCGTACCTCGTGTACGGGGGCCTCCAGGACAACGCCTCGTGGGTGGCCCCGAGCGCGTATCCGAACGGCATCACCAACGCGACCTGGGAGCAGCTCTACAACAGCGACGGGTTCTGGGCGCTGCCCGATCCCACCGATCCCGAGGCGGTGTACGTCGAGGGCCAGGGCGGCTACGTCGCGCGCGTGGACCGGCGCACGCACGCGGCGCGCGACATCCAGCCGAAGGCCCGCTACCGCGAGAAGCTGCGGTTCAACTGGAACACGCCCCTCCACCTCTCCCCCACGGACAGGCGGACGATCTACGTCGGCGCGCAGTTCCTGTTCCGCTCGCGCGATCGCGGCGACACCTGGGAGCGGATCTCGCCCGACCTCACGAGCCGCGATCCCGAGAAGCAGCGCCAGGAGGAGTCCGGCGGGATCACCGTGGACAACTCCGCCGCCGAGATGCACACGACCATCTACGCCATCTCCGAGTCGCCCAAGGACCCGCGCACGATCTGGGTGGGCACCGACGACGGCAACCTCCAGCTCACCCGCGACGGCGGAAAGACCTGGACGAACGTCGCGCCGAACGTGCCCGGCCTCTTGCCGGCGTCGTGGGTCTCCTGGGTGGAGGCGAGCCGCTTCGACGCGGCGGTCGCCTATGCCGCCTTCGACCGCCACACCTTCGGGGACATGGCGCCGTACGTCTACCGCACCGCCGACCGCGGCCGGACCTGGAGGCGCATCGCCGGGCCGGAGCAGGGCCTGCGCGGCCATGCGCACGTGGTGAAGGAGGACACGAGGCTGCCCGGGCTCCTCTTCGTCGGCACCGAGCTCGGGCTCTGGGTGAGCGTGGACGGCGGGAAGAGCTGGGCGGAGTTCAAGGGCGGCAGCTTCCCGTCCGTGGCCGTTCGCGATCTCCAGATCCACCCGCGCGACGGCGACCTCGTGCTCGGCACGCACGGCCGCGGCGTCTGGATCGTGGACGACCTCGAGCCCCTGCGCGCCCTCGCCCGGGCGGCGACCGGCGACGTCGCGTTCCTCGCCGGGCGCCCCGTGCAGCAGCGGATGCCCGGCTCCGGCGGATGGGTGGAGGGCGACGCGAAGTTCGCCGGCCAGAACCCTCCCGCGGGCGCGGTCATCTCCTGGTTCCAGCGCGAGCGCCACCTCTTCGGTCCGCTCCAGCTCGAGATCCTCGATCCCTCCGGGAAGGTGATCGACACCATCCCGGCGACGAAGCGGCGCGGCCTCAACCGGGCGGTGTGGTCGATGCGGGTGAAGCCGCCGCGGGTCCCGCGCGCGGCCGCGCTCGCCGGGAACGCCTCCCAGGGCCCGCGGGTCGTGCCCGGGACCTACCGCGCGCGCCTCACCAGCGGCGAGCGCACGCTCGAGACCTCGCTCGACATCCGCCTCGATCGCCGCGCGCCCTTCGGCCTCGCCGACCGCAAGGCGAACTTCGACGCGGCGATGCGGGTGCACGCGCTCTTCGGCCGGATGAGCGCCGCCACCGACCGGATCGGCCTGCTGCGCGAGGCG
>DATDDC010000437.1:0-1534 GCA_036523995.1 Anaeromyxobacter sp. | reverse complement strand
GCGGGGAGGACCTCGCGGGCCTCCTCCCGCACCAGATCGCCCGCCGCGGGGTCTTCCAGGTGCGGGAGGGGCGACACGTCTTCGAGGAGCTGACGGTGGAGGAGAACCTCCTCTGCGCCTCCTGGGCGCGCCCCTCGCGCCGCGGCGCCGCCCTGGACGCGGAGCGCGTGTACGCGTTCTTCCCGCGGCTCGCCGAGCGGCGCAAGGCGCTCGGCGGGCTCCTCTCCGGGGGCGAGCAGCAGATGCTCGCCATCGGTCGCGCGCTCGTGGCGCGGCCCGCGCTCATGCTCCTCGACGAGCCGTCGCTCGGGCTCTCGCCGCTCCTCGTGGAGGAGATCTTCGACATCATCGGGCGCATCAACCGCGAGGAGGGGACGGGCATCCTGCTCGTCGAGCAGAACGCCCACATGGCCCTGGCGGTCGCCTCCTACGGCTACGTCATGGAGTCCGGGAAGGTGGTGCTCGACGGGCCGGTGGAGCGGCTCCGGCAGGATCGCGACGTGCAGGAGTTCTACCTGGGGCGCCGCGGCGGGCAGCGGAAGAGCTACCGCGACGTGAAGCACTACAAGCGGAGGAAGCGGTGGCTGTCGTAGCGGACACGCTGCCGAAGCTCCTCCGGGAGCGCGCCCGGGCGACGCCGCGAGCCGTGGCGCTCCGCGAGAAGGAGTACGGCATCTGGCAGCGGGTGACCTGGGACGACTACCTCGGCCACGTTCGCCGCTTCTGCCTCGGCCTCGTCGCGCTCGGCGTGGGGAAGGGCGACAAGGTGGCGATCCTCTCCGAGAATTGCCGCGAGTGGGTGTGGGCCGAGCTCGCCGCCATGAGCGCGTCCGCGGTGGGCGTCGGGGTGTACCCGACGAGCCCCGCACCCGAGGTGAAGTACGTGATCGCGCATTCCGGCGCCGTCGTAGTGGTCTGCGAGGACCAGGAGCAGGTGGACAAGATCCTGGAGGTTTCCGCCGAGCTGCCCCGCGTGCGCCGCATCGTGGTCGCCGACATGCGCGGCCTCTCGCGCACCGGCGACCCGCGCATCCTGTCCTTCGAGGACGTGGAGCGCCTCGGCGAGGAGCGCGAGCGCTCCCATCCGGGCGAGTTCGACCGCCTGGTGGACTCGACCGAGAACGCCGCCACGGCCTTCCTCATCTACACCTCGGGCACGACCGGGTTCCCGAAGGGCGCCATGATCAGCCACCGGAACGTCCTCGCCCAGGCGCGCGCCGCTGCCGAGGCGACCGGCATCCGCGCGGGCGACTCCGTGGTGAGCTACCTGCCGCTCTGCCACGTGGCGGAGCAGATCCTGTCCGTGTTCCTGCCCCTCCACCTCGGCATGGAGGTGAGCTTCGCGGAGAGCGTCCGGACCATCCAGGAGGACCTGCGCGAGATCGCCCCCACCGTGTTCCTGGGCGTGCCGCGCATCTGGGAGAAGCTCCAGGCCTCGATCGTGGTGAAGATGCAGGAGGCGTCGCGCTGGCGCCGGGCGCTCTTCCGGTGGGCGCTCTCGGCGGGCAGGTCGTTCGCGGAGGCGCGGCTCGCC
>DATDDC010000436.1:0-3462 GCA_036523995.1 Anaeromyxobacter sp. | reverse complement strand
AGGGGCGCGGCATCGGGCTCGTGAACAAGCTCCGCGCCTACAACCTGCAGGACCAGGGGTACGACACGGCCGAGGCGAACGAGCGGCTGGGCTTCAAGCCGGACCTGCGCGACTACGGCATCGGCGCCCAGATCCTGCGCGACCTCGGCGTCCGCAAGATGCGGCTCCTCACGAACAACCCGAAGAAGATCATCGGGCTCGAGGGCTACGGGCTCGAGGTGGCGGAGCGGGTCCCCATCGAGATGGTCCCCGGCCGGCGGAACCGCGCCTACCTCGCGGCGAAGCGGGACAAGCTCGGGCATCTCCTCACGCTCGGGGTCCCCCAGCCCGCGCTCGCCGCCGCGAAGGCGAGGCGCAGGCCGGCCGCGCGCCGGAGAGGAAGGAACGGACGATGAACGTCTACGAAGGCTCCCTGGTCGCGACCGGCCTCAAGTTCGGGATCGTGGTCGCTCGCTTCAACGGGCTCATCACCGAGCAGCTCCTCCAGGGCGCGCAGGACGCGCTCCGCCGCCACGGCGCCAAGGACGCGGACATCGACGTGTTCCGCTGCCCCGGGACGTTCGAGCTGCCCTCGCTGCTGCGCCGCGTGGCGCGGAGCGGCCGCTACGACGCCGTGGTCGCGCTCGGCGCGGTGATCCGCGGCGGCACCCCGCACTTCGAGTACGTCGCGGCCGAGGCGACGAAGGGCGTCGGCATCGTGGCGCTCGAGGCCGACTGCGCCGTGACCATGGGCATCCTCACCTGCGACACGCTGGAGCAGGCGCTGGAGCGCGCGGGGGTGAAGGCGGGCAACAAGGGCGCGGAGGCGGCTGCCGCGGCCATCGAGCAGGCCAACGTGCTGCGCGAGGCGGGGAAGCTCGCCGGCCGGCGGTCGGAGTAGGCGCTTGGCGGCGCGGCGCACCAAGGCCCGCGAGCGCGCCCTCCAGGCGCTCTACCAGATCGACGTCGCGGCGGAAGGGATCGACGACGCGCTGGCGCGCTTCTGGAAGAGCTTCGAGCCGGTGGAGCGCGAGGTGATGACGCTGGCGGAGGTGCTCGTGCGCGGGGTCGCCAGGCATCGCCGGGCCATCGACGAGACCATCGAGGGGGTGTCCATCAACTGGCGGCTCGACCGCATGGCGAAGGTGGACCGCAACGTGCTGCGCCTCGCCGTGTACGAGCTCCTCGAGACGGACGTGCCGGTGAAGGTCGTCATCAACGAGGCGATCGAGCTGGGGAAGAAGTATGGGTCGGAGTCGAGCGGCGCGTTCGTGAACGGGCTCCTCGACAAGGTCGCGGCGGGGCTCCCGGCGGAGCGCCGCCAGGCGGACGCGTAGGAAAGGCGGGCAGGCGAAGTGGCGCTGAGGATCGAGGTGGCGGAGCTCGGGCTCGCGGCGATCGACGGCCTCGACGTCGACGCGGTGGCGGTATTCGTCGGGCCGGAGCGGCCGCTCCAGGGATTCGCCGGGTTCGCGGACTGGCGCCTGTGCGGCGCGATCTCGCGCGCCATCCGCTCCGGCGTCTTCGGCGCCGGGCCGGACGAGGCGCTGCTCCTCCCGTCCGGCGGGCGCATCGCCGCGCCGCGCGTGTTCTGCTTCGGGCTCCCGGCCGTGCCGCTCTCTCCCGACGCCTTCCTGCACGCCTCGCGCTCCGCCTGCGAGGCGCTGGCCCGGGCGGGCAGCGACGCCTTCGCGACGTCGATGCCCCCGCTCGCAGGCGGCGACGGGGCGCTCGCGGCGAAGCTCTGGATCGAGGGCAGCCTGGTGCGCCCGGTGAGGCGCCAGGTGCTCCTGGGCGAGGCCCGGGCCCTCCAGCGCGATCTCGGCGCCGCCCGCGCCGCGGCCGGCGTCGACGTGGAGGTGCTCGCCCCGCCCTCGCGCGTGGAGATGCCGCCGCGGGGCCGCGCCTTGCCGCACGTGGGCGCCGTGATACGCTGACCGTCGTTCGGCGCGATGCGAGCGCAGGGGCAGCCGGATGAGGCTGCCCCGGAGCGAGCGGGGGTCTGGGGGGCGCAGCTTCTCCGCGCCCCCCAGCAAGAATGACAATGACGGACCGGTCGCAGAAGGCGCTCGCCGAGTTCGTCTCCGAGGCCCAGGAGACGATCGACGCGCTCGGCCGCGACCTCATGCGCATCGACGGCGGCGGGGAGGAGCCCGATCCCGACCTCCTGAACGCCGTCTTTCGCGCGGCGCACTCGCTCAAGGGGCTCTCCTCGATGTTCGGCGTGGAGCGCATGGCGCGGCTCGCCCACGCCCTCGAGGACCTCCTCGACGACGTCCGCATGGGCCGGCGCCCGCTCGACCGCGCCGCCACCGATCTCCTGCTGGAGGCACCCGAGGTCTTCTCCCGCATCATCGCCGAGGAGGCGGACGGCGAGCCGCCCCGCACGGCGGACGCCGCGGCACGCCTCACCGATCGCCTGCGCGCCGCGGAAGGACCCCCACCCGCCGCGGCGGAGGACCCGCTCGATTCCCTCGCCCTCGGCCCCGAGGTGCGGGGCGTCCTCACCGAGTACGAGGAGCACCGCCTGCGCAGCGCCGCCGCGAAGGGGATCGCCCTCTTCCGCGTGAAGGTGAGCTTCGGGCTCGGCACCTTCGACAAGGACCTCGCCGGCCTCACGGCGCGCGTGAAGAAGATCGGCGAGGTGGTCTCGACGCTGCCGTCCGCCGACGCGCGCGAGCCGCAGGCCATCGCCTTCGAGATCCTCGTGGCGTCGCGCGAGCCCGGCGACGAGGTCCGCCGGACGGCGGGCGGCGCGGCCCTCGTCGACCCCATCGCGCGAAGGGACGAGCCCCGGAGCGGCGAGCGGGCCGGGACCCCCGGCGCGCCCGCCGCCGCCGCGCATGGCGCGAACCTCTCTCCCGTCCCCGAGCCGCAGGCGGAGGAGGCGTCCTCGCTCCGCTCCGCCTCGCAGTCGGTGCGCGTCGACATCCGCAAGCTCGACCGGCTCATGCTCTCCGTGGGCGAGCTCGTCCTCGTGAAGTCGTCCCTGCTCTCCATCGCGGAGCGCCTCAAGGGCGACGGCGGAGATCCGGCGATCGCGGCCGACCTGCAGCGGGCGAACCGGACCCTGGAGCGGCGCCTCGACGAGCTGCAATCCGGCATCCTCGAGGTGCGGATGGTCCCGCTCGATCAGGTCTTCGAGAAGCTCGCGCGCATGGTGCGCAAGCTCGCCCGCGAGGTGGGCAAGGAGATCGCCTTCGAGGTGTCGGGCGGGGACGTGGAGCTCGACAAGCTCATCGTCGAGGAGCTGTCCGACCCGCTCATGCACCTCATCCGCAACGCCGTCGATCACGCCATCGAGCCGCCCGAGCAGCGCACGAGGCGCGGCAAGCCGCGCGCCGGGCGGGTACGCCTCACCGCGAGCCAGAAGGGGAACCACGTCCAGATCGTGGTCGAGGACGACGGCGCCGGGATCGACGAGGACCGCGTGCGCGAGGTGGCCGTCCAGCGCGGCCTCGCGAGCGCCGAGGCGGTGCGCGA
>DATDDC010000435.1:0-6194 GCA_036523995.1 Anaeromyxobacter sp. | reverse complement strand
CAGCGACGCCGCCGCGAGGGCCCGCTCCGGCCCTCGCGGAGACGTAGGCCTACGGAAAGGGGTTCGAGAAAGCCGCCGCGAGGGCCCGCTCCGGCCCCCGCGGAGACGGAGGCCCACGGAAAGGGGCTTCGAGAAAGGCGCCGCGAGGGCCCGCCCCGGGAGCCTAGCCGCCGGCGGCCTGCGCCAGCCGGAGCACCGGGTCGGCGGCGAGGCCGAGGAGCACGACCACCGCCACCGCGGCGACGAGCGCCACCGCCATCGACGACGAGCGGAGCGCCTCGGGCTCGCCCTCCGGCGGGCGCATGTACATGTAGACGACCACGCGCAGGTAGTAGTACGCGCCGAGCACGCTCGTGAGCACGCCCAGCACGGCGAGCCCGTAGAGCTGGGCGCCCACGGCCGCCTGGAAGATGTAGAGCTTCCCCAGGAACCCCGCCGTGGGCGGGATCCCCGCGAGCGAGAGCAGGAACACCGCCATGGCGAAGGCGAGGCCGGGGCGCCGGGCGCCGAGGCCGGCGAAGCGCTGCAGGTCCCAGGCGTCGATGGGCTCGTCGTCGCCGCGCGCGCGCCGCTCGAGGACGCCCACGATGGCGAAGGCGCCGATGGCCGTCGCGCTGTACACCGCGAGGTAGAAGAGGATGCCGGAGAGCGCCTTGTCGCGCGCCCCCGCCGCGCCCGTGGACACGACGCCGACGAGCAGGTACCCGGCGTGCGCGATGGAGGAGTAGGCCAGCATCCGCTTCACGCTGCGCTGCGGGAGCGCGAGCAGGTTCCCGAAGATCATCGTGATGAAGGCGAGCGCGGAGACGATGCCCGCGAAGGCGGAGGCCTGCGCCTGCGGGCCGCTCGCGACCGCGAGGAAGATGTGCGCGAGGAGCGCGAAGGCGGCCGTCTTGACCCCCGCCGCCATGAAGGCGGTCACGGGCGTCGGGGCGCCCTCGTAGACGTCGGGCGTCCAGGTGTGGAAGGGCACGGCGGCGACCTTGAAGGCCACCCCGGCGGCGACGAGGCCGAGGCCGGCGAGCAGGAGCGGCGAGCCCTGGCCCTTGCCGAGGTCGGCGAAGAGCGTCGAGCCCGTCGCGCCGTAGAGGAGGGCCGAGCCGTAGAGGAAGAGCGAGGACGAGACCGCGCCGAGGACGAGGTACTTGAACGCCGCCTCGGCCGGCCGCTTGCCGCGGCGCAGGTAGGCCGCGAGCGCGTAGGTGGCGAGGCTCATGGTCTCGATGGCGACGAAGGCCACGAGGAAGTCGGAGGCCATGCCGAGGAGCGACATGCCCGCCGCGCCGAAGAGGGCGAGCGCGTAGAACTCGCCGCGCTCGGCGTTCCGCGCCTCGAGCCAGCCCGCGCCCACGAGCGCGGAGAGGGCGAGGCCCGAGCAGACGATCACGGTCACGAAGGCGGAGAAGCCGTCCGCGAGCGCCTGGCGGCCGAAGACCGGGCCCGGGGCGGGGAGCCACACCGCCGCGATGGCTGCAGCGGCGGAGAACGCCACCGTGAGGATGGCCTGGTGGCCGCGCCGGCCGGAGACGAGGAAGACCTCGGAGAGGAGGAGCGCGATGGCGCCCGCGGTGAGGATGGCCACCGGGACGAGCGCGACGAAGTCCTTGGTCGGGAAGCCGGTCATGTCAGCGGACCTCGCCGGGCGCGACGGGAACGGCCGGCACGGGCGGCGGCAGGAGCGCCCGTGCGGCGAAGGAGGTGGTCTCGGTGCCGACGAGCGGCACGTTGCTCACGCGCTTCTCCACCCCCTGGAACCGCTGCACGAGCCGGTCGACGGCGGGCTTCGCCGGCGCGAGGAAGGGCTGGGGGGCGATGCCCATCACCACGATGAGGATGACCATGGGCACGAGCACGAAGGCCTCGCGGGCGGAGAGGTCCGGGAGGTGCCGGTTGTGCTCGTTCTGGATCGTCCCGAAGAAGACCTTCTCCACGAGGAGCAGCATGTAGACCGCGCCGAAGATGACGCCGGTGGCGGCGACGCCCGCGAAGATCGCCGGGTGTGGGAGGCGCGAGAGCCAGGTCCCCGACAGGATGAGGAACTCGCCCACGAAGCCGTTCGTGCCGGGGAGCCCGATGGAGGAGAGCGTCACGATGACGAACACCGCCGCGAGCCAGGGCACCTGCTTCGCGAGCCCGCCGTACTCGGAGATGAGCCGGGTGTGGCGGCGCTCGTAGAGGACGCCCACGAGGAGGAAGAGCGCGCCCGTCGAGACGCCGTGGTTCAGCATCTGGTAGACGCCGCCCGTGAGCCCCTCGGCGGAGATGGCCATGAGCCCGAGCATGACGAAGCCGAGGTGCGAGACGGACGAGTAGGCGACGAGCCGCTTCATGTCCGCCTGCACGAGGGACATGAAGGCGCCGTAGAGGATGCCGATCACGGCGAGGACGGCGATGGCGGAGCGGTACTGGAGGGCCGCCTCGGGGAAGAGCGGCATGGCGTATCGGAAGAAGCCGAACGTCCCCATCTTGAGGAGCACGCCCGCCAGGATCACCGAGCCCGCCGTGGGCGCCTCGGTGTGCGCGTCGGGGAGCCAGGTGTGGAGCGGGAACATCGGCACCTTCACGGCGAAGGCGAGGGCGAAGGCGAGGAAGAGCCAGCGCGCCGCCTCCGGCGTGACCTGGAGGGCCCGCCGCGCCTCGACGTAGTCGAAGGTCCCGCCGTCGTGGAAGTAGACGTAGAGGATGGCGAGCAGCATGAGGACGCTCGCCGCGAAGGTGTAGATGAAGAACTTGATGGTGGCGTAGAGCCGGTTCTGCGAGCCCCACACGCCGATGAGGAGGTACATCGGCACGAGGATGAGCTCCCAGAACACGTAGAAGAGGACGAGGTCGAGCGCCGCGAAGGTCCCGATCATCGCCGTCTCGAGGACGAGGAGCGCGATCATGAACTCCTTCACGCGCTCCTGGATGGCCTTCCACGCCGAGAGGATCACGATGGGCCCGAGGACCGTCGTGAGCATGACGAGGAGGAGGGCTACGCCGTCGAGGCCCACGTGGTAGCCGATGCCGAGCGACGGCATCCAGGGGAGGCGCTGCTCGAACTGGAACTCCGCCGCGCCGGGCGAGGCGTCGAAGCCGATCCAGAGCCCCAGGGAGACGAGGAAGGTCGCGAGCGAGACGGTGAGGGCCAGGGCGCGGTGCTGGCCCGACTCGTCGCGGGGCACGAGCACGAGGGCGAGGGCGCCCAGGAGCGGCAGGAAGACGACGGCGGTGAGCAGGTTCACGGCAGGCCCCCTCCCGCGCTCAGCACCGACAGGAGGATGACCGCCGCCGCCACCGCCATGATGGCCGCGTAGCGCTGCACGTCGCCGTTCTGCGCGAGCCGCGCCACCGACCCCGCGAAGCCCACCGCGCGCGCCACGCCGTTCACGAAGATGCCGTCGATGGCGAACACGTCCACGACGCGCCAGAGGATGTACGCGGCGAAGCTCACCGGCTCGAGGACGACGGCCTCGTACAGCTCGTCGACGCGGAACTTGTCGTACCAGAACCGGTAGAGGCCGGGGGCGCCGCGGGCGAGCTTCCCGGGCACCTCGACGAGCGGGCCCACGTACATCGCCCAGGCGACGACGGTGCCGAGGGCGGCCACGGCCCACGCGGCGAAGTAGGGCCAGGGTGGATGCGGGTGCTCCGGGTGGAAGTGGCCGGCGCGGTTGAGCTGGGCGACCGCCGGCTCGAACACCGGCCGCATGAAGCGCTCGTAGATCATCGACCAGTCCCCGTGGCCCGGCAGCGCCAGCACGAGCCCCACCACGGCGAGGAGCGCGAGGACGAGGAGCGGCACGGTCATGATGGGCGACGACTCGTGCGCGTGCTCGGCGGCAGGCGTGCGCGGCTTCCCCACGAAGGTGAGGAAGTAGAGGCGCGACATGTAGAAGGCCGTGCCGAGCGCGGCGGCGGTGCCGAGCGCGTAGGCCCAGGGGCCGACGTGCTCCCAGGCCGGGTTCTCGCTGAAGAGCGCGTTCCCCAGGATGGCGTCCTTCGACCAGAAGCCGGAGAGGGGCACGAAGCCGGTGATGGCGAGCGTGGAGATGCCGAAGGTGAGCGCGGTGAGCGGCATCTTCCTCGCGAGACCGCCCATCTTGCGGATGTCGGTCTCGTCGCCCATGCCGTGCATGACCGAGCCGGCGCCGAGGAAGAGGCAGCCCTTGAAGAAGGCGTGGGTGACGAGGTGGAGGATGCCGGCCCAGTAGGCGCCGGAGCCCACGCCGATGAACATGAAGCCGAGCTGGCTCACCGTGGAGTAGGCGAGCACCTTCTTGATGTCGGTCTGGACGAAGGCGATGAGCGCCGCGAAGAGCGCGGTGATCGCGCCGACGATGGTCACGGTGGCCATGGCCGCCGGCGCCAGCGTGAAGAGATACGAGTTCCGCGCCACGAGGTAGACGCCGGCCGTCACCATCGTGGCGGCGTGGATGAGGGCGGACACCGGCGTCGGGCCGGCCATGGCGTCGGGGAGCCACACGTACAGGGGGAGCTGGGCGCTCTTCCCGCACGCGCCCACGAAGAGGCCGACGAGCGCGAAGGTGATCGCGGCCTGGAACGTCCAGCCGGCGAAGAGGCCGGCCGGGATGGTCGCGGCGGGCTGGATCTGCCGGGCCGCGCCGGCGAGCTCCTCGTAGCTCGCCGTCCCGAAGATGGAGAGGAGCGCGAAGAGCCCGAGCAGGAAGCCGAAGTCGCCGATGCGGTTCGTGACGAACGCCTTCCGCCCCGCGAAGGCCTTCTGCGGATCGGTGTACCAGAAGCCGATGAGGAGGTAGCTGCAGAGGCCCACGCCCTCCCATCCCACGAAGGTGAGGACGAGCGTGTCGCCGAGGACGAGGATGAGCATCGCCGCGACGAACAGGTTCAGGTACGTGAAGAACCGCGCGAACCCGGCGTCGTCCTCGTGCGACATGTACGAGATCGAGTAGACGTGGATGAGCGTGCCCACGCCGGTGACGATCATGATCATCGTCCCGGAGAGGCGGTCGACGGCGAGGCCCCAGCCGATGGAGACGAGCGGGCGGGCGTCCCCGCCCGCGATGCGGAACCACGGCTCGCCGCGGAAGTGGAGCGGGATCCCCTGCGCCGCCCAGTAGAAGGCGATGCTCGACACCGCGAGCGCGCCGGCCATGGCGGCGACGGCGACCAGGGCGACGTTTCCCTTGCCGAGGCGGCGGCCGGCGAGGCCGTTCACGATCGCCCCGGCGGGCGGGAACAGGACGATCGCCCACAAATAGGACTCGGCTGCTGCCGGGGAGGCTACGATGGGGGGCATAGGAGTGGGGCGAAGGATTACCCTCTCGAGGGCGGTTAGACAAGCCTCTTCTCCCTCGAAAACCCTCCGGAGTTTGCGGACATGACCGCTCCAAAATCGCGAGCCGGCGGACCCTCGGAGGTGCGGAAATTGCCCCGCGCGGACCGGCTCCTCGCGGCGGTGGATCGGGCCGGCCTCGTGGCGAGAATCGGGCACGGACCGGTCATGGAGGCCATCCGCACCGAGCTCGATCGCACGCGCAAGGAGGTCCTCGGCGGCGCGGCCTGCCCGCCGGCGGACGAGATCGAGCGGGGGCTCGTCCTGCGGCTGGAGGCCGCATCGAAGGGCTCGCTCCGGACGGTCGTGAACGCGACGGGCGTCGTCGTCCACACGAACCTGGGGCGGGCGCCGCTCTCCGAGCAGGCGATCGAGGCGATGGGGCGCGCGGCGCGCGGCTACACGAACCTCGAGTACGACCTGGCGAGGGGGGAGCGCGGCGACCGCCATGGCCACGCCGAGGGCGCGCTCTGCCGGCTCACCGGCGCCGAGGGTGCGGTGGTGGTGAACAACAACGCCTCCGCGGTGATGCTCGCCCTCGCGGCGCTCATGGAGGCGAGGCCGTCGGAGGGCGCGACCGCGAGCGCGACCGCGACCCCGACTCCGACCTCGACCCCGACTCCGACCTCGACCCCGACTCCGACCTCGACCTCGACCTCGACCCCGACCTCGACCTCGACCTCGACCTCGACCCCGACCCCGAGCTCGACTCCGAGCTCGATCCCGACTCCGACCTCGACCGGCCCACCCGAAGTCATCGTCTCCCGCGACCAGCTCGTCGAGATCGGCGGCGGCTTCCGCATCCCGGAGGTCCTTTCGCGCTCCGGGGCGCGCATGGTCGAGGTGGGGACAACGAACAAGACGCGCCTCTCCGACTATAAAGCGGCGATCGACGAGG
>DATDDC010000434.1:0-3500 GCA_036523995.1 Anaeromyxobacter sp. | reverse complement strand
GCGCGCGTGGCGCGGCGGTCGTCCGGCGGACGGGCGCCGCGCGGGCGTGCACGGCGCACGCCGGGCACAGGGGAGCCCCCCTGGGATGCGCCTCGTCCGCGTCGAACAGCGCGAAGCAGCGGGTGCAGGTGAGTTGCTGCATGTCGGCGAGGGTAGCGCATCCCGCCAGCGGCGCGAGGTGCTTCCGTCCAGCGTCGACGACGTCAGTGCCTGAAGTGGCGCATCCCCGTCGCGACCATCGCGATCCCGGCCTGGTTCGCCGCCTCCACGACCTCCGCGTCGCGCATCGAGCCACCCGGCTGGATGATCGCGGTGGCGCCGGCCTTGATGATCTCCTCGACGCCGTCCTTGAAGGGGAAGAACGCGTCCGAGCCGACCGCGGAGCCACGCACGTCGAGCTGCGCCTTCATCACCGCCGTCTTCACCGACTCGACGCGGCTCGTCTGCCCCCCGCCGATGGCGACGGTCCGATCGTCCTTCGCGAAGACGATGGCGTTCGACTTCACGTGCTTCACGATCTTCCAGGCGAAGGCGAGGTCCTTCCACTCCTGCTCGGTGGGCGCGCGCTTCGTCATGACGCGGCAGTCCTCCCGGCGGACGCTGCCGAGATCGCGGTCCATGGCGAGGAGCCCGCCGGCGATGGAGCGCAGCTCCCGCAGCTCCTCCGGCCGGCGCTTCCAGGAAGCGGGCGGCGCCGCGAGCCTCGGCGCCTCGAGCAGGCGCAGGTTCTTCTTCGCCGCGAGCGCGGCGCGCGCGGCCTCGTCGTAGGAGGGCGCGATGACGCACTCGAGGAAGAGGTCGGTGAGCTCCTTCGCGGCCGCCGCGTCGACCGGCCTGTTCAGGGCCACGATGCCGCCGAAGGCGGACACGGGATCGCACGCGCGGGCGCGGGCGAACGCCTCCGCGACGGTCTCCGCCAGCGCGGCGCCGCAGGGCGTGGCGTGCTTGATGATGACGCAGGCCGGCCGCTCGTGCTCCTTCACGGCGGCGAGGGCGGCCTCGAGGTCGACGAGGTTGTTGTAGCTGAGCTCCTTCCCCTGCAGGACGTTCGCGAAGGCGACGGTGGGCTCCTCCGGCTCGCGCGCGGCGCGGTAGAAGGCGCCGGCCTGGTGGGGGTTCTCGCCGTAGCGCAGGTCCTGCACCTTGCCGTACACCGCCGCGAGCGTCCCGGGGAACCGGGCCGGCTCGGAGGCGGGCGTCTCCCGCGCCGTGAGGTACTCGGAGATGGCGGCGTCGTACGCGGCCGTGTGCGCGAAGGCCTTCTTCATGAGGGCGAAGCGGGTCGCGTCCGAGAGCGCCTTCCGCGACTCGACCTCCGCCGCCACCGTCTCGTAGTCGGCGGGGTCGACCACCACGCCCACGTGCGCCGAGTTCTTGGCCGCGCTCCGGACCATGGCCGGTCCGCCGATGTCGATCTCCTCGACGCAGAGATCGAAGGCCTTCCCCGCCGCCACGGCCTCGCGGAACGGGTAGAGGTTCACGACGACGAGATCGATGGGCGGGATGTCGCGCGCCTTCACGTCGGCCTCGTCCGAGGGCAGGCCGCGGCGATAGAGGATGCCGCCGTGCACGCGCGGGTGGAGGGTCTTCACGCGTCCGCCCAGGATCTCCGGCGCCTGCGTGTAGTCGCCCACGGGCACGACGCGGATCCCCGCGTCCGCGAGCGCGCGCTGCGTTCCACCCGTGGAGAGGATCTCGACGCCGGCGGCGGCGAGGCGCCTCGCGAACGGCACGAGGCCGCTCTTGTCGGAGACCGAGACGAGCGCGCGGCGAACCATGAAGGGAACCTCCGAGGAGGGTGCCTTCTTAGCCCCCTCGGGGCGCGCTTTCAAGGGCGCATTCCCACGCGCCCGCCGGCGGTTTCAGGCGTCGTCGTCCGCGGCCGGGGGCGGCCGCGCCGCCACCTCGATGCCGGTGCGCGGCTCGTCCTCGGAGATGGCCCGGAGCTTGAGGAGGCCGCGCGTCTCGACCTGGCGGATGCGCTCGCGGGTGAGGTTCATGATCGACCCGACCTCCTCGAGCGTGATGCCGCCGCGGTCGGCCACGTCGAGCGCGCAGGTCTCCGCCAGATCCCAGACCTCCTTGTCCGGGAAGTTGAGCTTGATGGATCCGGTCGACGGGTTCACGTCGAGGTAGAGGTGGTGCTTGCAGGAGATGAACATGCAGGGCCGCGGGCCGTTGGCGCAGTCGGCGCGCGAGCGGGGCCGGCGGCCCTCGATCTCCTTCATGATGGCGTCGAGCTCGGGATCGACGAGCCCGAAGGCGCGCTGCCGCCTCAGCTCGCGCGCGATCTCCTTGCGCGACATCGTCTTCGACCGGCGCCTGCCGCGCCTGGCCTCGTCGGCCTCGTCCGCCGCGCCGGGCTGCCCTTCGGGATAGAGGCTGCGCTTCGCTTCGCTCATCGCGTGCCCTCCCTCTCCACCTCGGGCGCGCGCCCCGCGCGCCGCTCACCATCGCCCACGGAGCGCCGGGCCGGCGCTCCTCGACCTCACCCTGCGCCCGCGACCTCCGAACCGACCGTCGCGACCGCCCCACCGACCCTCTCCAGCCTCTGCAGCGCGCGGCGCGCCTCGCGCTCCGCCCGCGAAAGCTCCACCTCGAACCGCCGCCGGCGCGGATGCGCCCGCGCCTTGCGCGAGAGCTCGCCCACGAGCTCCGCCAGCCCCTTCTCCACGTCCTCGAGCCGGTTCCTCACCGTGACGAAGCTGCCGCGGATGTCCTCGACCGTGTAGCCCTCGGCCATCATCCGCTTGATGACCGCGATGCGGCGCACCACCGAGACCGGGTAGAGCCCGGTCGATCCGGTGTGCTTGCCCTTGCGCCCGACGCGCCGGCTGCGGGGCAAGAGCCCTTGCTGCACGTACTTCCGGAACGTCGCCTCCGAGAGGCGCGCGCCCCTCGACTCGAAGAGGCGCACCACCTCGCCGCTCGTGATGCCGGCGGCCCGCTCCCGCTCGACCCGCTCGATCTCGCCTCGGTCCAGGAAATCCATTGTATGGACGCTTCTCAAGTTCTTATGTCAAAAACTTGATTTCGAGAGTAGTCCATTGAGTGGCTATCGTCAACGCCGGAAATGGGCCGGCAGAGGATGTTTTCTTCGTGCGGGGAGGCCCGTCCGGAGCGCCGGGCGCTCCGGACGGAGAGCTCACACGGCCGCGGGGCTCAGCGGAGGACCTGGATGCGCCGGCCGGCGGGCACCGTCACGACCGTCTCGACGCCACGCTGGTTCTTCACGTCCACGCGCACCCGATGGCGACCCGCACGGATGCGCATCTCCCGCGGGCTGTCGCCGAGGACCATGCCGTCGACCACCACCGTCCCCCATGGCGTCGCGTTCACGGAGAGGATGCCCTCGCCGCTGTCCGGCCGCGGCGTGCGGAGCTGGCCGATGTCGTGCACGACCTCGAGGGGACGCCCGCCCGGGTCGTCGCCGCCGGCCCGGCCCGCCGGAGCGGCAGCCGCCGGAGCCGGGCTCGAGTCGGCGGGTGGCGGCGCGTCCG
>DATDDC010000433.1:0-3176 GCA_036523995.1 Anaeromyxobacter sp. | reverse complement strand
CGCCATCGTGTTCACGCTCTTCCTCATCGCGCCCTCCTGGGGCTCGGTGGTGAACGGCTTCTACACGGTGGGTCAAGACTGGACCAAGATGAGGACGAACTACCTCACCAAGTTCTTCGTCCTCGGCATCACCTTCTACGGGCTCCAGACGGTGCAGGGGCCGACGCAGGCGCTCCGCGCCGTCTCGCAGCTCATCCACTTCACGGACTGGATCCCCGGCCACGTGCACATGGGGACGATGGGCTGGGTGACCATGGTCACCGCCGCGTCGATCTACTACGTCGTGCCGAAGATCTACGGGACCGAGATCTACTCCGAGAAGATCGCCAACGTGCACTTCTGGCTCGTGCTGGTGGGCCAGCTCCTCTTCTCCATCACCATGTGGATCACCGGCATCCGGCAGGGCTGGATGTGGAAGGCGACCGACGCCGAGGGCCGGCTCGTCTACCGGAACTTCATGGACACGGTGACGGGGAACTACCCGTACTGGCACACGCGCACGCTCGCCGGGATCATCTTCGCCGCGGGCATGTTGTTCTTCGTCTACAACGTGCTCATGACGATCCGGAAGGGCAGGGCGCTGGAGCGGACGTCGGCGGGCGCGCCCGCGGCCACGGCGGTCGCGTAGGGGGGAACGACCATGGCCGGAACGATCACGTCGAAGCCGCTCGCCTTCTCCGTCCTCGCCGCCGTCGCCGTGCTCGTCGGCACGGTCGTGACGATGGCCTATCCGCTCGTGCGCCCCGAGATGCACGTGAAGGTCCCGGGCCTCAAGCCCCTCTCGCCGCTCGAGCTCGCCGGGCGCGACGTCTACCAGCGCGAGGGCTGCGTGAACTGCCACACCCAGACCGTGCGCCCGCTCCGGAGCGAGGTGGTCCGCTACAAGGGGAACCGCGCGGCGGAGAAGGCCGGGCAGTACTCCCTCGCCGGCGAGTTCGCCTACGACCACCCCTTCCTGTGGGGCTCGAAGCGCACGGGGCCGGACCTCGCCTTCGAGGGGTGGATCAAGCCCTCCGCCTCCTGGCACGCGGCGCACTTCGAGAATCCGCAGGCCGTGGTGCCTCGCTCGAACATGCCCGCCTACGCCTTCCTGAAGGCGGAGAGGCTCGACGCCGCCGAGATCGCCGGCCACATGCGGGCGCTCCGGCGCGCCGGCGTGCCCTACGGCACGGACGTCCAGATCGCGGAGGCGGCGAAGCAGGTCCAGGGCAAGACCGCCATGGACGCGCTCGTCGCCTACACCCTCTCGCTCGGGAAGGCCGTGAACCGCGGGGGGCCCGGCGGCATCGACGTGGACCTCGCGCAGCCGAACCCGCTCGGCCAGTCGGTCGCGGCGGTGACGCGCGGGAAGGCGCTCTGGGAGTCGAGCGGCTGCGGTGCCTGCCACGGCGACGAGGCGCACGGCGTGGCGGGGATCGCGCCGGACCTCCTCGACGACGAGTTCCTCGGCGTGAAGGGCGACCTGCCCGACGCCGCCTACTTCGCCCTCATCAAGAGCGGCAGCGAGGCGAAGGCCGCGCTCGGGAGGCCCGGCCTGGTGGACGGCGGCATGCAGGCCTTCGGCGCGGACCTCTCCGACGACGACGTCTGGGCCATCGTCTCGTGGCTGCGGAACCAGAAGGCGCACGAGGCGACGGAGAGCCCGCGCCACGAGGCCGGCGAGCACGCGCCGCCCGCGCCCATCCCCGGCGAGAAGCGATAGGAGGCCGCCATGACGGTCGAGCACGAGATGGACGACCTCGCCGCGTTCGAGGCGAAGGAGACGTCGAGGAAGCTGCCGGTGGGATGGGTCATCCTCTTCTGGGGGCTCATCGTCTGGGGCGTCTCCTACCTCTGGGCGTACACGCCGTCGCTGGGCGGCTGGTCGCAGACGCAGGACCTCGACGGCGGCGGCGCCTCCACGGGCGTGAGCCTCCTCGCCACCATCCTCTTCACGGCCATCCCGACGGCGGCGGCGATCCTCATCGTCCTCGGCCAGCGCAGGAAGAAGCCGGTCAGCCGGTAGCTCCCTCGAGCTTTTCCATCGCCATGGGCTCCGACCTCGCCTACTTCCTCTTCGGCGCGACCCTCTGCGTGCTCCTCGCGGGGATCGCCGTCTTCTATTACAGGCGCAGCCGCAAGGAGCGGGTCGAGTCACCGAAGTACCGAATGCTCGAGGATGACCTCGAGGATGATGACAAGTAGCTTCCGCGCCGCAAGGCGCGTCGCCTTCGCCGGCCAGGCTGCGCTGATGCTCGGGTTGCCGTTCGCCCGGGTGGGCGGCGAGAGCGCGCTGCGGCTCGACGTCGCCGCGGGCAGGCTGCACGCGTTCGGCGCGTCCTACGCCATCGACGAGGCGTTCGTGGTGCTCGCGGCGGCGCTCCTCGTCACCTTCGCCTTCCTCCTCGTGACGCTCCTCTTCGGGCGGGTCTGGTGCGGGTGGGCGTGTCCGCAGACGGTGCTGTCGGAGCTGACGTCGGCCCGGAGCAAGCCGGCGCGCCTCGCCCTCGCCGGCGCCGTCTCGGCCGTGGTCTCGGCGAGCCTCGTCTGGTGGTTCGTCTCGCCGTACGACTTCTTCCGGCGGCTCGCCGCCGGCGCCCTCGGCCCCGTGGTGGGCGGCTCCTGGGCGGCCCTCTTCGTCGTCCTGTTCCTCGATCTCACGCTCCTGCGCGCCCGCTTCTGCGCGACCATCTGCCCGTACGCGAAGCTGCAGGGCGTCCTCTTCGACCGGTCGACGCTCGCCGTCGCGTACGACGCGCGGCGGGCGGCGGACTGCGTCGACTGCGGCGCCTGCGTGCGCGTCTGCCCGACCGGGATCGACATCCGGCGCGGCCTCCAGATCGAGTGCATCGCCTGCGCGGAGTGCGCCGACGCCTGCGCGCCGATCATGGCGAGGCTCCGCAGGGCGCCGGACCTCGTCGGCTACGCCTGGGGGGAGCCGGGCGGAAAGGCGCGGCCGCTCCGGCCGGCGGCGCTCGCGCTGGGAGCCGGGACCCTCGCGGCGGCGGCACTCCTCGCCGCCGTCGTGGCGGCGCGCGCCGTCCTCGACCTCTCGGCGCTGCCCGAATTCGGCTTCACGCCGCGGCGCATGCCCGACGGCAGGGCGGTGAACGCCTACAGCGTGGCGCTCGAGAACCACGCGCGGGCCCCCGTCACCGTGGCGCTCGCGCTCCGCGCGCCGGGCGCAGACGTCGCGG
>DATDDC010000432.1:0-3760 GCA_036523995.1 Anaeromyxobacter sp. | reverse complement strand
AAGATGCCTGTGTTCGGTTCGTAGTGCGATACACCGCCAAAGGTGCCAATCCACAAGCCGCCCTTTTCGTCGGAAATGATGGCGGCGATATTGTCATCAGCGAGGCTGTTGGAGTTATTGGGATCATGCAGGTAATGCGTGACTCTGCCGGTCGCTGCGTTGAGACAATTCAGTCCCTTGCCAAGAGTGCCCGCCCAGATGTTGTTATAGGAATCCACATACACATCCATGAACAGATCATCGGAGAGACTGTTGGGATTATCAGGATCGTGGCGAAAATGTTCGAAGGTTCCATCGCGCGGATGGAAGAGATCCAGACCTCCGCCCCAGGTGGCGACCCAGATATTTCCGCGTTTATCTTCTGCGAAGGCGCCCACCGCATTCACACTGAGGCTGGACGGGTTGCTGGGGTTATTGCGATATGCGCAGGGCGAGCAGGTTGCCGCGCGTGAAGAACCGCTCCCGCGCCGCCTCGGCCTGCTCGGGCAGGTAGATCTTCCCCTCGGAGAGGCGGTGGAGCAGCTCCTCCGGCGCGACGTCGACGATCTCGACCTCGTCGGCGCGCTCCAGGATCGCGTCCGGGACGACCTCGCGCACGCGGACCCCGGTGATCTGCGCCACGACGTCGTTCAGGCTCTCGACGTTCTGGACGTTGAGCGTCGTGTAGACCTCGACGCCCGCGTCGAGGAGCTCGACGGCGTCCTGCCAGCGCTTCGGGTGCCGCGCGCCGGGCGCGTTCGTGTGCGCCAGCTCGTCGAGGAGGAGGATGCGCGGGCGGCGTGCGAGCGCCGCGTCGAGGTCGAACTCCTCGAGGACGGTGCCGCGGTAGGGGAGCGCGCGGCGCGGCAGGACGTCGAGGCCGAGGGAGAGGCCCGCGATGTCGTAGCGACCGTGCGTGTAGACCGTGCCCACGGCCACGTCCACGCCCTCGGCCGCGAGATCGCGCGCGACCTGGAGCATGCGGTAGGTCTTGCCCACGCCGGGCGCGAACCCGAAGAAGATCTTGAAGCGCGTCCGTCGCGCGCGCACCGGCTCGGAGCCCGCTGCCGCTTCCATCCGCTCGAATCCACGCATCCGCGGGCGGGCGCGTCAAGCGCGGAAGCCCCGCCGGGACCTCGCCGATCGGGCCGCCTTGATGCCGTCTTGATGCGCCGGCCCCTCGTCCTGACACCGCGTTGAGGCCCGCGAGGGCAGAGTGCGTCCCGATGGCCCAAGAGACCTCCCCGCCCGAGCGGCCGGGCGAGCCGTCCGCTCCCACGCCCGCGCCGGGCTCCGCGGCGCGGCCGGGCGGCTCGCGGCTCCGGCGCCTCCTCTTCGGCGCGCCGCGCGACGTCCAGGATCCGCGGACCCACCACACCATCTCGCTCGTCGCGCTCCTCGCCTGGGTGGGTCTCGGCGCCGACGGCCTCTCCTCGTCCGCGTACGGCCCCGACGAGGCGTTCCGCGCCCTCGGCAGGCACGGCTACCTCGCCGTCGGCCTCGCGCTCGCGACCGGCATCACCGTCCTCGTCATCTCCATCGCCTACACGCAGATCATCAAGCGCTTCCCGTTCGGCGGCGGCGGGTACATCGTCGCGACGGAGCTGCTCGGGGCGCGCGCCGGCGTCGT
This sequence comes from Anaeromyxobacter sp., assembly GCA_036523995.1. GTDB lineage: Bacteria > Myxococcota > Myxococcia > Myxococcales > Anaeromyxobacteraceae > Anaeromyxobacter. The sequence continues at coordinate 2,151 of DATDDC010000432.1, read as the reverse complement.
GTCGGGCTCGGCGCTGCTCGTCGACTACGTGCTCACCATCTCGGTGTCGATCGCCTCGAGCGGCGACGCCATCTTCAGCTTCCTCCCCCCGGACGCGGGCGTGTGGAAGCTCTCCGTCGAGGCTGTGGCCATCGGGCTCCTCATCCTCCTCAACCTCCGGGGCGTGAAGGAGTCGGTGACGATCCTCGCCCCCATCTTCGGGCTCTTCATCGTGACGCACGCCATCCTCGTGTTCGGCGGGATCGGCTCCCACGTCCTCGAGGTGCCGCGCGTCGCCTCGGAGGTCGGCCACGGCTTCCGCTCCGGGCTCGCCGAGCTCGGCGCGGTGGGGCTCTTCGCGGTGTTCGTCCGGGCCTACTCGATGGGCGCCGGAACGTACACGGGGATCGAGGCCGTCTCGAACGGCATCCAGATCATGCGCGAGCCCAAGGTCCAGACCGCTCGCCGGACCATGACCTACATGGCGGTCTCGCTCGCCGTCACCGCCGCCGGGATCCTCGTCTGCTACCTCCTCTTCCGCGCCGCGCCCGAGGAGGGGAAGACGATGAACGCGGTGCTCCTCGAGCGCTTCGCCGGCACCTGGCGCGTGGGCGGGATCGAGATCGGCCGCGGCTTCGTGGTGGTGGCGCTCCTCGCCGAGGCGGCGCTCCTCGTCGTCGCCGCGCAGGCGGGCTTCATCGACGGCCCGCGCGTCATGGCCAACATGGCGACCGACTCCTGGCTGCCCCACCGCTTCGGCCAGCTCTCCGACCGGCTCACCATCCAGAACGGCGTGCTCCTCATGGGCGTCACGTCGCTCGGCACGCTCTTCTACACCCGCGGCGACATCACCACCCTCGTCACGATGTACTCGATCAACGTCTTCGTGACCTTCTCCCTCTCGCAGCTGTCCATGCTGCGCTACTGGGTCCGCACGAAGGGAGCCGGGCGCCGCCGCGGGCTCACCATCCACGGGATAGCCTTCGCGCTGTGCGCCGCCATCCTCGTCGGGACGGTCTACGAGAAGGGTGAGCAGGGCGGATGGATCACCATCGCCGTCACGAGCCTCGTCATCGGCCTCTGCTTCCTCATCCGCCGCCACTACCGGAACGTGCAGGCGAACCTCGCCCGGCTCGACACCATCCTGGAGGTGCTGCCGCCCCACCCGGGCGGCCCGCGCCCCGTCGTCGACCCGCGCGCCCCGACGGCGGTGCTCCTCGTGGGAGGCTACGGCGGGCTGGGGGTGCACGCCCTCCTCACCGTGCAGCGCACCTTCCCCGGCTTCTTCAAGAACTTCATCTTCGTCTCGGTGGGCGTCGTGGACTCGGCCTCGATGAAAGGGATCGAGGAGGTCGATCGGGTCCGCCTCCGCACCCGGTCGGCGCTGGAGAAATACGTCGAGCTCGCGCACCGCCTGAAGCTCGCCGCGGACTTGCGCATGGACGTCGGCACAGAGGCCACGGCCTCGGCGGAGAGGCTCTGCCTCGAGGTGGCGCGGGAGTTCCCGCGCTCGGTGTTCTTCGCGGGGAAGCTCGTCTTCCAGAAGGAGCGCTGGTTCCAGCGCGTGCTCCACAACGAGACCGCCTACCAGCTCCAGCGGCGGCTCCAGTTCGGCGGCCTCAACGCCATGGTGCTGCCGGTGCGCGTCCTCTCGGAAGCGGCGTGAGCGGAGCGCCGCCGCGGCGCCTCAGGCCGAGGGCTTGAAGGCGCGGAAGGCGAGGAGCGTCGCGGTCTGGCGGATGCCCGGGATCTTCTGCACGCGATCCGGGATGAGATCGCCGAAGTCGTCGTACGTGGGCGCGTAGACCTTCACGAGGAGGTCGTACTCGCCCGTGACGGAGTGGACCTCCGAGACGCCGTCCATCTCGATGAGGGCGTCCGCCACGTCGCCCAGCCGCCCCAGCTCGCACTTCACGAGGATGAATGCAGCCTTCATGAGGACCTCCCCGCGTTGGTTTAGCACCTTCTCGGCGCGCAGGCTTCAGGCTCCAGGCTGCAGGCTCCGGGAAAGGCGCGCGCGGACGACGTGCTGTAGCCTGGAGCCCGTAGCCTGTCGCCTCCTCACGGCCACGTCGGCCGCTCCCCGTGCCAGTCGGCCGTGACCTCGAGCCACATGGCGAGGCCCGCCCATTCGCCGTAGGGCGCGTACCAGCGGCGCAGCGTGCGGTCGCC
>DATDDC010000431.1:0-2317 GCA_036523995.1 Anaeromyxobacter sp. | reverse complement strand
CCTGGTGCGGAACCTGCTCACCCTACTCGAGGACGAGCCCGCGATCGGGGCGCGCGTGGCGGTGCCGGTGCGGAGCCTCCCCGCGGCGGGGTCGCCCCTCGCAGCCTTCTTCGGCTTCTTCGAGGAGGAGTTCCGCCGCTTCGACTTCCAGCTCGGCATGTACGAGGCGCGCCGCATGATGACCTCGGAGCGCGGCGCGAAGCGCTGGGGCGCCCGCGCCTTCCCGGAGCAGGAGGGGGCGGCGGGGCCGTGGCGCCCGCTCGCCTGCCTGCGCGCCGTCGTGGACGGGGCGGGGGACGCCGGCGCCGCCTGCGCCGGCGACGACCTCGCCGACTTCCGCGTGCTGCTCCAGGTCTCGCTCGAGCGGCTCCGCGACCGCTGCTCGCGCGGCGACGGCGCGGGCCACGACCCGGACCATGCCCTGTGCCGCGCGGCGCGCGAGGGCGCTACGCTGCCGGCCGTGCCGGGGGTGCGCGCGCTCCCGGGCTCCTGGCGCCAGCGGAGCTCCGAGAGCCACGTCGCGTACGTCACGCGCCTCCTCGTCGGCCACGGCTTCTGCTTCAAGGACCACGGGCTCGAGTCCGACCAGGCGAAGGAGGCGCCGGCCGCGCTGCGGAGGAGCCTCATCGCCATCGGCAAGACCGTGGCCAGGAAGCAGCCCGTGGCGGACGCCGTCATCGTCGACACCCTCGTCGGCCTGGGCGCGGACAGCATCGTCTACGTGCCGCCGCGGAACTCGCTCTGGCTGTCCTTCGGCCGCGACGTGGAGCTGGGCATGAGCCACGGCTTCTTCGACGCGTTCGAGGAGGTCCGCTGGTTCCGCCTCCACGGCGCCGCGCAGCTCAACCGGCTCGGGCAGGCCATCTCGTCGGATCCGGGTCCACTGTCGGTGACGCTGCTCGCCGGGGCCGAGCTCCTGCCGCCGCGCATCAGCACCACGCGCTTCCAGGTGGGGGCGCTGCTGCGCGCCGGGTTCCAGCTCGCGTCCAACGACGGCTTCGGCGGGCGCTCCTGCCCCGAGCCCGACACCGACACGCTCGGCGTGTGCTCGCGCCCCGTGCTCCAGGTCGGGGCCGTCGGCGCGCTCTTCGAGCGCGTCCGGCTGCACTTCATCGGCGCCTGGTACCCGCCCTGGCGGAACACGCGCCGGCCGCTCTGGGCGCTCTCGCCGGCGGCCGGCCTCGAGTGGACGTTCTAGGGCGCCGCGCCCGACCCGCGAGGCGCTTGCGCCGGCGCTTCCTCCCGGCCAGGAGGAAGCGCCCGTGCACGTCGCGGAGCTCTGGCGCTACCCGGTGAAGTCGATGGCGGGGGAGAAGCTCGCCCAGGCTCGCCTCGGCCCGGGCGGCGTGGAAGGGGACCGCCTCGTCCTCGCGCGCGGGAGGGACGGCCGCGTCGTCACCGCCCGCGTGCGCCCGCGCCTCCTCGGCCACCGCGCCGTCCTCGGCCCGGACGGCGAGCCGCTCGTCGACGGCCGGCCCTGGCGCGCGCCCGAGGTGGCCCGCGACGTCGAGGCGGCGGCCGGCGCCGGGGTCCGCCTCGAGCCCTCCGACGAGGAGCGCTTCGACGTGCTCCCGCTCCTCGTCGCGACCGACGGCGCCGTCGCGTCGCTCGGCTACGACCGGCGCCGCTTCCGCCCCAACATCCTCGTGGGCGGCGTGGAGGGGCTCGCCGAGCGCGCCTGGCCGGGGAGGACGCTGCGGGTCGGCGAGGCGGTCATCCGGGCCCAGAAGCTCCGCGCCCGCTGCGTGATGACGACGTTCGATCCCGACACCCAGGCGCAGGATCCGGAGGTCCTGCGCCGCATCGTACGCGAGCTCGAGGGAACGCTGGCCCTCGACTGCTTCGTGGTGGAGCCCGGGCTCGTGCGGGTGGGAGATCCGGTCGCGCTCGCCGGCTGAAGGGCTCGCTGCGAAGGCTCGCCTAGCCCGCCGCGGCGGCGAACGCCTCCTCGAAGTCCTCCTTGATGTCGTCGATGTGCTCGATGCCGACGGAGACGCGGATCTGATCCGGCGTCACGCCCGCGCTCTTCTGCTCGGCCGCGGCGAGCTGCTGGTGCGTCGTGGAGGCCGGGTGGATGACGAGCGTCTTCGCGTCGCCGACGTTGGCGAGGTGCGAGGCGAGCTTGACGCCGTTGATGAACTTCTTGCCGGCCTCGTAGCCGCCCTGGATGCCGAAGGTGAAGACGCTCCCGAACCCGTTCCTGAGGTACTTGCGGGCGCGCTGGTGGTAGGGGTGCTCCTCGAGGCCGGTGTAGTTCACCCAGGCCACCTGCTTGTGGCCCTTGAGCCACCTCGCCAGGGCGAGCGCGTTCTCGCCG
>DATDDC010000430.1:0-24665 GCA_036523995.1 Anaeromyxobacter sp. | reverse complement strand
ACGTCCGCGACGACGTCGGCTCGTGCAGCGGCGTCCTCACCAACCCCGCCGACCTCACCGACCGCAGCTGGACCCTCATGCGGTTCTACGAGGAGGAGCTGCCGGATCGGGGCCTGCAGTGGCTCATCGTGAAGGACGGCTGTCTGCACTGCGCCGACCCGGGCTGCCTGCGCGCCTGCCCGGCCCCCGGCGCGATCCTGCAGTACGCGAACGGGATCGTGGACTTCCAGCAGGAGGCCTGCATCGGCTGCGGCTACTGCCAGACCGGCTGCCCCTTCAACGTCCCGCGCTTCTCGGCGAAGGACCAGAAGGCCTACAAGTGCACGCTCTGCTCCGACCGCGTCGCGGTCGGGCTCGAGCCCGCCTGCATCAAGACCTGCCCGACGCAGGCCCTCACCTTCGGCTCCAAGGTGGACATGCTGGAGCTCGCCCACGAGCGCGTCGCGGAGCTCACCGAGCGCGGCTTCCAGAAGGCGTCCATCTACGACCCGTCCGGCGTGGGCGGCACGCACGTCATGTACGTGCTCCCGCACGGCGAGCCCGAGCTGTATCGCCTGCCCAAGAACCCCGAGGTCTCGCCGCTCGTGGCGCTGTGGCGCAGCGGGGTGGCCCGGGCCCTCGGCGTCGTCACCATGGTCTCGGTCGTGGTGGCCGGGATCTTCCACTACATGAAGGTCGGCCCGCTCGAGGTCGACGAGCGCGACGAAGGGAGGCGTCCATGAGGCCCGCGGAGCAGGTGCCCAGCATCACACCGAGAGACGTCGTCCAGCGGCACCCGCACGGCGAGCGACTCGCCCACTGGGCCGTGGCGGTCTGCTACATCGCCCTGTTCCTCTCCGGCCTGGCGCTCTTCCACCCGTTCTTCTTCTGGATGAGCGCGGTCTTCGGAGGGGCCGCGCTCATGCGGATCATCCACCCGTTCCTGGGCGCGGCGTTCGCCGTCCTCTTCTACGCGTACGCCCTCCGGCTCGTGCGGGACAACGTCTTCCAGCCCGGCGACACCGCCTGGCTGAAGGGCATGTCCGGCTACATGAACAAGCACGGCGGCGAGGTGCCGGTGCCCGGCAAGTACAACGCCGGCGAGAAGCTCATGTACTGGTCGATGGTGGTCGTCATCGCCCTGCTCCTCGCCTCCGGCATCCTCATGTGGCGGCCCTACTTCGCGCCGAGCGTGCCGGTGCAGCTCCGGCGGTTCGCGGGCGTCGTCCACGCCCTCATGGCGTTCGTCATGTTCGTCGGGATCGGCGTCCACATCTACGCCGCGTTCTGGACGAAGGGCGCCATCCGCGCCATGACGCGCGGCTACGTGAGCCGCGCCTGGGCGCGCGTGCACCACCCGGGCTGGTACGCCAAGGTCGCCGGGAAGGAAGGTTCGTGACCGCCTCGTACTCGGAGGAGCACGCACAGGCGGAACCGCTTCGACTGCCGGACCCCGCGCTCCAGTTCGAGGAGCGCGCGGTCCGGCTCGCGAAGCTCGCGACGGGAAGCTCCACCGAGGAGTTCCTCCTCCTCGTGTCGCGCATCGCACGGGGTCAGGCCGCCGCGGTCCGCGAGGTGCCGGTCGAGGGCACCCGCGCCTCCGGCGACGTCCCTCCGCTCGAGCCCGAGAGCACTCCGCGCGACGGAGCGTGGCGCCGCATGCTCGGCGTCGTGCTCCGGGGGGCGGGCGCGCCCGGGCTTCCCGCCGAGACCCAGGAGGCGATCCGCCGCCTCGGGGAGGCGCGCGAGGCGGAGCTCGAGGACGTGGCCTCCGCCCTGCTCGAGGGCGAGATCGCCCCCGAGCACGTCGCGGCCGCGCCGTTCGTGGGCGCGGCGCTGCAGGCCTGGTTCGCGGCCCTCGCCGCCCGGCTCGATCCCGCCTCCATCCCGGCGCGAAGCCCCTCGGCCTGTCCGGTCTGCGGCTCGCCGCCGGTCGCGGGCATCGTGCAGGGGAACGATCGCCTGCGCTACCTCACCTGCGCGCTCTGCGGCGCGGAGTGGAACTTCTCGCGGCTCCACTGCGCGGTCTGCGGGAAGGACGACGACCTCGCCTACTACGGCATCGAGGGCGACAAGGGCGCGAAGGCCGAGTCGTGCGGGCGCTGCCGCGTGTACGTGAAGCTCTTCGACGAGGTGGACCGCCCGGGCGCGGAGCCCGCGGCGGACGACGCGGCGACGCTCGCCCTCGACCTCCTCCTCGCCGAGGACGGCTGGCGCCGGCTCGGGCCGAATCTGTACCTCGGCGCCGCGAGTTGATCTCCCGCAAGTCTCCCCGGCCGCGCGGCGCTCCTGCGCTCTCCGCTCGCACCCGCGGGGGCGAATCCCCTTTGCCGTCCGCCCGCGCGGTCACATCGCGGTAGGCGGGCACCTCGACGGGACCGAAACCCTCACACGAGGTGCCCCATGCGCATCGCGAAGCTCCCTGCGTTGGTCGTGTCGTCCCTGGCTGCCCTCGCCGCCTGCTCACCCGACGCGCCCTCGCTGGCGACGGGCTCCGACGCACTCCGGGCGGCGGCCGCCGACAGCCTCGCCGGCGGGAACAAGCGCGTCGCGGTCATGAGCCGGAACCTCTACCTCGGCGCCGACCTCCCCGCGCTCGCGGCGGCGACGAGCCTCCCGGACTTCCTCTTCCGTGCGTCCCGGGCCTGGGCCATGGTCCAGAAGAACGACTTCCGCCTCCGCGCCCAGGCGATCGCGGACGAGATCGCCGAGGCGCGTCCGGCGCTCGTGGGCCTCCAGGAGGTCTACACCTGGCGCCTGGGTCCGACCGGGCAGCTCGAGGTGAAATACGACTACCTCTCGATCCTGCTCGACGAGCTCGCCGCCCGCGGTCTCTCGTATCGCGCGGTCGCTTCGGTCCAGCTCATCGAGACCCCGTCGATTCCGCTCATCGACCTCCAGACGTTCCAGCCGGTCGGCCTCGACGTGCAGGCCACCGACCACGACGTCATCCTCGCGTCCGATCTGGTCGCGGAGACCCGGACCGTGGCCGAGAAGGTCTACACCGCGAAGATCCCGTTCCAGACGCCGCTCGGGGAGATCCCCGTGCCGCGCGGCTTCACGGCGGTCGACGCGAAGATCCGCGGCGAGTGGATCCGCTTCGTGAACACGCACCTCGAGGCCGTCGACGTGCCGCCGCCCCTGCCGCCCGGCCTCTTCCGCACCCTGCAGGCCCAGGAGCTCGCCGCCTTCCTGGGCGACGATCCGCGCCCGACGATCCTCGTCGGGGATCTCAACTCCGTGCCGGGTGCCGATGGTCAGGCCGTCCTCGCCGCGGCCGGCTTCCGGGATCTCTGGGCGGCGCTCCGCCCGGGCGAGGACGGCTTCACGGACGGCTTCCCGGAGGACCTCTCGGAGGACGGCGTCCTCACCCAGCGCATCGACTACTTGCTCACGCGCGGGCTCCTCGCGCCGGTCTCCGTGGACGTCGTGGGCGGCACCGCGGCGGACAAGGCCATCGTGGGCCTGTGGCCGAGCGACCACGCCGGCGTGGTGGGGACGCTCCGGATCCTGGACGCCCGCTTCGCGAGCGCGCCCTAGCAGAGGAGGTCAGGGCGCCAGGACGTATCGCTCGGCCTCGAGCGCCGCCTCCGCGAGCCGCCGCTTCGCCTGGAGCAGGCCCGAGGCGTCGTAGGCGGCGAGGCGGGGGATCGCCGCGAGGAGGAGCTTCAGCGCGTCGCCCTCCGCCGCGAAGAAGGCCGCCTTCCGCGCGGCCGACGCGATCCGCTCCGCGCCGTCGAACGCCAGGACCTTCACCGCGCCCGCCGTGAGCGCGCGCTTCGCCTCGCCCGAGCGCGCGTGGGCCCGGGCGGCGCGCAGGACGGCGCTCTCGAGCGCGAAGACGAGGATGGCGACGTCGGCGAGCGCGAGGAGCACCTCCTGCTCCTCCTTCACCTGCTCGCGGAGGCGCTGCGCGGCGGCGCCCGCCGCCAGCAGGAAGAGGTCCTTGAGGCGCGCCAGGAGCGCCCGCTCCTCGCCGAAGGGCTCGGACGACCCCTCCGCCCTCGCCTCCCCGCGGCGGGAGAGCGCCTCCGCCGCGCGCAGCGCCTCCTCGCGGAGGGGGAAGTCGCCCTTGGCGGCGCGCCTCAGGATCGTGCCGGACACGAGCAGCCGGTTGATCTCGTTCGTGCCCTCGAAGATCCGGTTGATGCGCTCGTCGCGGTAGTAGCGCTCGGCCGGGTACTCCTGGATGAAGCCGTACCCGCCGTGGATCTGCACGACCTCGTCCACCACGGCGGCGAGGACGTCGCTGCAGAACACCTTGGCGATGGCGCACTCCACCGCGTACTCCTCGATGCCCCGCTGGACGGCGTCGTAGTGGTCGGGCGCGGGCGCGCCCTTGGGGAGGGCGGCGAGCCGATCGTCCACGAGCCCGGCCAGGCGGTACACGACGGACTCGGCCGCGTAGATGCCCGCCGCCATGTCGGCGATCTTCTCCTGGATGGCGCCGAAGCGCGCGATGGGCTTCCCGAACTGGCGGCGGGCGTTGGCGTAGGCGACGCCCTGCTCGAAGGCGAGCTTCGCCGCGCCGGTGACGGCGGCGCCGAGCTTGGCCCGGCCCACGTTGAGGACGTTGAAGGCGATCTTGTGGCCCTTCCCGATCTCGCCGAGGACGTTCTCGAGCGGCACCTTCGCGTCCTCGAGGACGACCTGCGTGGTCGAGCTGCCCCGGATGCCGAGCTTCTTCTCCTCCGCCCCGATCTTCACGCCGGGGAAGGTCCGCTCCACGAGGAAGGCGGTGAACAGCTCCCGGTCCACCTTGGCGAACACCGTGAAGACGTCGGCGATGCTGCCGTTGGTGATGAACTGCTTCGTGCCGTTCAGCACCCAGTGCTTGCCGTCCGGCGAGCGCGTCGCGACCGCGCGCGCGCCGAGCGCGTCGGAGCCCGAGTCCGGCTCGGTGAGGCAGTACGCGGCGATCCACTCGCCGCTCACGATGCGCGTGAGGTACCGCTGCTTCTGGGCCTCGGTGCCGTAGTAGACGAGCGGCAGCGTGGCGATGCCCGTGTGCGCCGAGTACGAGACCGAGAAGGAGCCGGCGAGGCCCATCTTCTCCGCCGCGTGCCAGCTCGTCACCTTGTCGAGCTCGAGCCCGCCGTACGCCTCGGGCGCGTCGATCATGAGGAGCCCGAGCCGGCCGCACTCGCGGAAGAGCTCGACCACCACGTCGAACTCGTGCCGCTCGATCCGCTCGTGCTTCGGGAAGACGTGCTCCCTCACGAACCCCTCGGCGACGCGGCCGATGTGCCGCTGCTCCTCGGTCATGTCCTCCGGCGCGAACACGTCGTCCTTCGTGGGCCGGCTGACGAGGTACTCCGCTCCCCGGAACGTTCTCTTCGTCACGTGTCGAGCCTCCTCGCGTCAGTCCAGGAAGAAGTCCGGGAGCAGCTCCTCCCCCGGCTTCACCGCGTACTTCCCGAAGTCGGTCACCCCCTCGGCGCGGAGCACGTCCTCGTCGACGAAGAAGTTGCCCGTGCAGGAGCGGCTCGGGCGCTTCAGGATCGCGACCGCGGCGTCGGCCACCACGTCGGGCGTGCGGCCGCGCTTCGCCGTCTCCTCTCCGCCGAGCAGGTTCAGCGCCGCGGTGGCGATGACGGTGCGCGGCCAGAGCGCGTTCACGGCGATGCCGCGGTCCCGGAGCTCCTCGGCCATCCCCAGGACGCAGAGGGACATCCCGTACTTCGCCATGGTGTAGGCCACGTGGGGCGCGAACCAGCGCGCCTTCATGGAGAGCGGCGGCGAGAGCATGAGGACGTGGGGGTTCTCCGCCCTGGCGAGGAAGGGCAGGCAGGCCTGCGTGGTCGCGAAGGTCCCCCGCGCGTTCACCTGGTGCATGAGGTCGTAGCGCTTCATGGGCGTGTCGGCGGTGCCGGCGAGGAAGATGGCGCTGGCGTTGTTCACGCAGACGTCGATCCCGCCGAAGCGCTCCACCCCCGCCTTCACCGCCGCCGCGATATCGGCCTCGTCGCGGATGTCGCACCTCACCGCGAGCGCCTTGCCGCCGGCGCGCTCCATCTCGGCGGCGGCCGTGTGGATCGTCCCCGGCAGCTTCGGGTTCGGGACGTCGGACTTCGCGGCGATGACCACGTTCGCGCCCTCGCGCGCGGCGGCGAGGCCGATGGCCTTGCCGATGCCGCGGCTCGCGCCCGTGATGAAGAGCGTCTTTCCTTTGAGTGAAGGCATGCGGCCTCCTGATTCTCGAATCAACGCAGCATGGACGATCCTTGCGCGCCGCGTCAATGGAAAGGCCACGCCTTTTCGATCCTGAACGCATTGGCAGTCCCACGCGCCCGCTGCGGGCACCTCGTTGACTTCGCGGGCCGAACTGCATAGATCGGTCGCTGGCGGGTGGGAAATAGTGGCAAGAAGCGGATCCAGGCGGGAACATCGGGCATCGCGTGTTCTTCGGAACCTTCCATCACACGATCGACGCGAAGGGGCGGACGAGCCTCCCGGCCCGCTTTCGCGAGGCGCTCTCCGCCGCCGGCGAGCCGCGCGTCGTGCTCATGCAGTACCCGCACTGGCGCGCGCTCCTGACGCTGCCGCAGTCGGTCTGGAACGAGCTCGTGAAGAAGGTGATGGGCGCTTCCCCCCTCGACGCGCGCTGGCAGCGGAACGTCCTCAAGTTCGTGTCGTCGGCGCACGAGGTCGACCTCGACGTCCACGGCCGCGTGCTCGTCCCGCCGGCGCTCCGCGAGTGGGCCGGGCTCGGCAAGGAAGTGGTGTGGGTGGGGATGGGGCCGGTGATCCACCTCTACGACAAGGCGGCGCACACGGAGCAGATGGCGGCGGAGATCCCGCCGGACCAGGTCGTCGATCTCTTCGGCAAGGCGTGAGCGAGTTCGTCCATGAGCCGGTCCTCGCGAGAGAAGTCGTGGAGATCCTCCGCCCGGCGCCGGGCAGGCTCCTCCTCGACTGCACCCTGGGCGGGGGCGGCCACTCGCTCCTCTTCCTCGAGCGGGGCGCGCGCGTGATCGGGATCGACAAGGACCCGCGCGCCGTCGCCGCCGCGAACGCCCGGCTGGCCCGCTTCGGCGAGGCCTTCCGCGCGGTGCGCGCCGACTTCCGCGACGCCCGGAACGTCCTCGACGCGCTCGGCATCGGCGGCGTCGACGGGGCCCTCGCCGATCTCGGCGTCTCGTCGCCGCAGCTCGACGACGCGGAGCGAGGGTTCTCCTTCTCGCGCCCCGGCCCGCTCGACATGCGCATGGGCGAGGAGGGCGAGACGCTCGCGGATCTCCTGCGCCGCATCGACGAGCGCGAGCTCGCCCGCATCCTCAAGGAGTACGGCGAGGAGCCCTTCGCCCGGCCCATCGCACGCGCGGTGAAGCGGGCGCTCGAGCGCGAGGGCGGGGAGGGCGCCCTGGACACCTCCCGCCTCGCCGAGGTGGTGGCCCGGGCCATCCCGCGGAGGGCCTGGCCCCGGAAGATCCACCCGGCCACGCGGACGTTCCAGGCGCTGCGCATCGCCGTGAACGACGAGCTGGGCGCGCTCGCGGCCTGGCTCGACGGCCTCCCTCGCCTGCTCGCGCCGGGAGGCCGCGCCGCGGTGATCTCGTTCCACTCGCTCGAGGACCGGCGCGTGAAGGAGCGGTTCCGCGCGCTCTCGCAGGCCTGCACCTGCCCGCCGGACCTCCCCGTCTGCGCCTGCGGCGCCAGGGCGACCTTCGCGCCGGTGACGCGGAAGGCGGTCGTCGCCACCGAGGCGGAGGTGGCGGAGAACCCCCGCGCGCGGAGCGCCAAGCTCCGCGCGGTGGAGAAGCTGCGATGAGCCGCGCCCTCGCCTCCGCCCCGGTCCTTCCGCGGCTCGGCCGGGCGGCGCTCCTCGCCGTCGTGCTCGCCTCCATCGGCATCTTCCACGTCTGGGCCCGCACGCGCGTCCTCTCCGCGGGGTACGCGCTGGGTGAATTGCAGAAGGAGCACGTGAAGCTCACGTCCGATCACGATCGGCTCCGCATCGAGGTGGAGACCCTCCGGTCTCCCGCGACGCTGGAGCGGTTCGCGCGTTCCAGGCTGGGAATGGCTCCGCCGGCGCCGGGTGCGGTGCAGGCGGCGGGCCCGCCACTCGCCTCGGCGGGCGGGGGCGGGAAGGGCGTTTCAGGGGCAGTTGCTCGCCCCGGCCCGGCGGAGCCATCCCGATCCGAGACCGTCATGGCGCTGCGCGGCCCGCTCCCGGCGCGGCGCGCGCCGGAGAGGTGACGTGCGGCCGGGGCAGGACCCGCGGGCCGCGCGCTGGATCGCCATCCGCATCGCGATCCTCGCAGCGCTCTTCGCCGGCGGGTTCGTCGTCCTCGCCGCGCGCGTCCTGGAGCTCCAGCTCCTCGACCGCGACGGGCTCGTCGAGGACATGGTCGACCAGTACCGGCGCCAGCTCGTGCTGAAGCCGCGGCGCGGGACCATCGCCGATCGCGCCGGCGTGCTCCTCGCCGGGAGCGCCGACGCGCGCTCCGTGTTCGCGGATCCGTGGGTGCTCCAGCGGGAGGACCGCTCCGGCGCTGCGCTGCGCAAGGTGGCCGCCGCGCTGGGGCAGGATCCCGCCGCCCTGCGGCGGAAGCTCCAGAAGGCCTCCCGCTTCGCCTGGCTGGCCCGGCGCGTCTCGCCCCACGAGGCGGCGGAGGTGGAGCGGATCGCGAAGGAGGCGAAGCTCCGGGGCATCGCCCTCGTGCAGGAGACGCGGCGCTACTACCCGAAGGGCGACCTCGCCAGCCAGGTGCTCGGCTTCGTGGGGGACGACGGGAACGGCCTCGAAGGCGTCGAGCTCGCCCTCGACGACGTGCTCGCCGGGGCGCCCGCCAAGGTCCCCTCCCTCCGCGACGGCGCGGGCCGCACGGTCCTCGCCGGCGCCTCGGCGGGCCACGAGCGGGAGGGGGCCCGCGTCGAGCTCACGCTCGATCAGGGGCTCCAGCTCGCCGCGGAGCGCGCCGTGGCGCGCGCGGTGGCCTCGTCGCGGGCGGCGTCCGGGATGGCCATCGCCCTCGACCCGCGCACCGGAGAGATCCTCGCGCTCGCGGGGTGGCCCGGCTTCAACCCGAACGCCCCGCGGCGCGGGGCCGAGATGCGGATCCGCGCCGTCGCCGACGCGTTCGAGCCGGGCTCCACCATGAAGACCTTCGCCATCGCCGGGGCCCTCGACCGCGGCGCGCTCCGGCCGCTCGATCCCATCGACTGCGGGAACGGCTCGCTCGCCGTCGGCGCGCACGTCATCCACGATCACGAGGCGCTCGGCTGGGTGGGGCCGTCGCGGATCCTCGTCTCCTCGTCGAACGTCGGCGCCGCGCGGATCGCGGCGCGCCTCGGGAAGCAGGGCATGCACGAGGTGCTCCTCGCCTTCGGCTTCGGCGAGCGGACCGGCGTCGATCTCCCCGGCGAGGCCCGCGGGCAGGTGCCTTTCCCGCGCTCCCACGTGACGCTCGCCACCCAGGCCTTCGGCCAGGGCGTGAGCGCGACCGCCCTGCAGGTCACCTCCGCCATGGCGGCCATCGCGAACGGCGGGCTCCTCGTGCGGCCCACCCTCGTGAAGCGCGTCGTCGACCCGGCCACGGGCGAGGTGCTCGACGCGGCGGAGCCGGTGGTGGTGCGGCGCGCGGTCTCGGCCGAGGTGGCCGCCACGATGTCCCGCTGGCTCGTCGGCGTCATCGAGGACGAGCGCGGCACCGGCAAGCGCGCCCGCCTGGACGGCTGGCGCGCTGCCGGGAAGACCGGCACCGCGCAGAAGGCGGACCTCGTCTCCGGCGGCTACTCCGCCGACAAGCGCTTCAGCTCGTTCGTGGGCTTCGCGCCCGCCGAGGCGCCGCGCATCGCCGTCGGCGTGTTCGTCGACGAGCCGAGGGACGAGATCTACGGAGGCGAGGTCGCCGCGCCGGCGTTCCGCGAGATCGCCGAGTACGCCATGAAGATGCTGGGCGTGCCGCCCACCGCACCTGCCCTGCCGCAGGCCGCGCCGCAGCTCGCGGCGAGGGAGCCGCCTCCCGGACCGCCCCCCGTCGGCCTCGCGGCGCGGGCCCCTCCTGCGAGGGGAGGGGTGGCCGTGCCCTCGCTCGCCGGCATGCCCGCCCGGGCCGCCATCCGCGCGCTGGAAGCGCTCGATCTCGCTCCGGACCTGGCCGGCTCGGGCCGGGTGGTGGGACAGGCCCCCGCCGCGGGGCGCGTGGTGGCGCGCGGAACCCGTGTTCGGATGACGCTCCGGCCGGCGGGGTGAGTTAGGATGCGGGGCCTCCGTGTCGGGACGGACACGCGAGGCGTGCAACCCGCGAACGGCGCGGAGGAAACGAGCCGGGACGTAGGCTTGCATGGAGTCCTCTTCGAATGAAGCTCTCGGCCATCATCCAGGGGACGGGCGCCCGAGGGGATCCGGGCGGAGACCCCGAGGTATCGCTCGTCACCGGCGACTCCCGCGAGGTCGTGCCGGGGGCCGCCTTCTTCGCGCTCCCGGGGACGGCGCGGGACGGCCACGACTTCGCGGCGGAGGCCGCTCGGAAGGGCGCGGTGGCGGTCGTGGCCGAGCGAGCCGTGCCGTGCGCGCCGGCGGCGCTCTTCCTCGCGCCCTCCTCGCGGCGCGCCATGGCCATCGCCGCCGCGAACCTGCACGGGCGGCCCGGCGACTCGCTCCTCCTCGCGGCCGTCACCGGGACGAACGGCAAGACCACCGTGGCCTGGCTCGTCGAGGCGTGCGCGCGCGCCGCCGGCCTGCCCATCGCCCTGCTCGGCACCGTGGTGCACCGCTGGCCCGGCGCGGAGCGGAGCGCGGTCCACACGACGCCCGAGTCGACCGAGGTCCAGGCCATGCTCGCCCAGGCCCGCGACGCCGGCGCGAAGGCGGCCGTGCTCGAGGTCTCCTCCCACGCGCTCGCGCAGGAGCGCGTGGCCGGGATGCGCTTCCGCGCGGCGGGCTTCACGAACCTGACGCGCGACCACCTCGACTACCACGGCGACATGGAGCGCTACTTCGCCGCGAAGCGGAGGCTCTTCACCGAGCACCTCGCGCCCGACGGCGTGGCCGTCGTGAACGTCCGCGACGCCGCCGGGGCCCGGCTGGCGGACCAGGTGGGGCCGGGCCGCACGGTCTGGCGCTACGGGGGCCGCGCCGACGACGCGCTCCGCGCCGAGGGGGACGTCCTCTCCGGCCTCGCCGGCATCTCGGGGACTTTCGCGACGCCGGCGGGCGCGATCCGCATCCGCTCGCCGCTCGTGGGAGCGCACAACCTCGAGAACCTGGTCTGCGCGGCGGGGCTCGCCCTCGCCCTGGGCATGCCCGCGGCGGCGGTGGCGCGCGGCCTCTCCTCGTCGGCGGGCGCGCCGGGCCGGCTCGAGCGCATCGGCGCGCGCGGCATCTCGGTGTTCGTGGACTACGCGCACACCGACGACGCCCTCGGCCACGCCCTGGCGGCGCTGCGCGCCCTCGACCCGCGGCGGCTCGTGTGCGTGTTCGGCTGCGGCGGCGACCGCGACCGCGGCAAGCGCCCGCTCATGGGCGAGGTCGCCGCGAAGGGCGCCGACCTCGTCGTGGTGACGAGCGACAACCCGCGCACCGAGGAGCCGGACGCCATCATCGCGGAGATCGTCGCCGGGGTGGAGCGCGCCGGCATGCACCGGCTCACGCCCGCCGCCGTGCGGCGCGGCGACCACGGGTTCGTGGTCGAGCCGGACCGGCGCGCCGCCATCGCCCTCGCCGTCGCCGCCGCCGCGGAGGGTGACGCGGTGCTCGTCGCGGGCAAGGGGCACGAGGACTACCAGATCGTGGGCAAGGAGAAGCGGCCGTTCTCCGACCGGGAGGAGGCCCGGAGGGCGCTCGGGATCGCATGAGAGGGCCCCGCTTCACCTCCGAGGAGCTCGCGGCCGCGGCCGGCGGGCGCTGGATCGGGTCGCCGCCCGCCGCGATCGAGGGCGTCTCCACGGACACCCGCACCCTCGCGCCGGGGACCCTCTTCGTCGCGCTCCAGGGCGAGAAGTTCGACGCGCACGAGTTCCTCGCCGAGGCCGCCTCGAAGGGCGCTGCCGCGGCGGTGGTCGCGGAGGCCTGGGCCGCGCGCGCTCCGGAGCCGAGGCCGCTGCCGCTGCTCGCCGTGAAGGACACCCTCGCCGCGCTCGGCGCCCTCGCCCGGCACCACCGCCGCCGCTTCCGCATCCCCGTCGTCGGCGTCACCGGCTCGAACGGGAAGACCACGACGCGCGAGATGATCGCCGCGATCCTCGCCACGCGCGGGAAGGTCCTCAAGTCCGAGGGCAACCTCAACAACGAGGTGGGCGTCCCGCTCACGCTCTTCGGCCTCGACGCCTCGCACGAGGCGGCCGTGATCGAGATGGGCATGAACCACCCGGGCGAGATCGCAAGGCTCGCCGCCATGGCCGAGCCGCAGATCGGCGTCGTCACGCTGGCGGCGCCCGCGCACCTCGAGGGGCTCGGCACCGTGGACGCGGTGGCCGACGCGAAGGCGGAGCTGTACCAGGGGCTCCCGGAGGGCGGGATCGCCGTCGCGAACGCCGACGACGCCCGCATGCTGAAGCGCGCCCAGGCCTCCGGCAGGCGGGTGGTCACGTTCTCGGCGGCGCGGGGACGGCGCGGCGACGTCGTGGTCCTCGAGATCGTCTCGCAGGGGGACGACGGGCTGCGCTTCGTGCTCGGCATCGGGAACCGCGAGGTCGCCGTCCACATCCCGGCGCTCGTGGGGACGCACAACGCGGCGAACGCCGCCGCCGCGGCCGCGGCCACCGTCTCGCTCGGGTGCACGGACCGCGAGATCGCGCGCGGCCTCGCCCAGGTGAGGCCCGTGGGCCGGCGGCTCCGGCTCGAGAAGCTCGCCTCGGGCGTGGACCTCGTGGACGACTCGTACAACGCCAACCCGGCCTCGATGTCCGCCGCGCTCCGCACGCTCGCCGACCTCGCGAAGGGCAGGCGCGCCCTCGCCGTCCTCGGCGACATGCTCGAGCTCGGCGCCTTCGAGGCCGAGGCCCACCGGAGCCTCGGGGCGGAGGCGGCCAGGTCGGGCCTCGCCGCCCTCGCGGCGTTCGGCCCGCGGTCCCGGGCGACCGCGGAGGCGGCGCGCGCGGCCGGACTGGAGGCGTTCCACACCGAGGACATGGCCGCCCTCGTGGCGTGGGCGAAGGCCACGCTCCGGCCCGGCGACGTGCTCCTCGTGAAGGGGAGCCGCGGCATGAAGCTGGAACGGCTCGTCGAGGCGATGAGACCCTAGATGCTCTATCACCTGCTCTACCCGCTCTCGGGGCGGTTCGGCGTCTTCAACGTCCTGCGCTACCCGTCGTTCCGCATCGTGGCGGCCGGGCTCGTCGCGCTCCTCCTCGGGCTCCTCATCGGGCCGCTCTTCATCGAGCGCATGCGCCTCCTCCAGTACGGCGCCACGAACGTGCGCGACGACACGCCCGAGGCGCACCAAAAGAAGGCGGGGACGCCGTCCATGGGCGGCGCGCTCATCCTCCTCGCCGTCACCCTCTCCACCCTGCTCTTCGCGGACCTCTCGAACCGCCTCGTCTGGGCCGCGCTCCTCGTCACCCTGGGCTTCGGCGCCATCGGGTTCTGGGACGACTGGCTCAAGATCTCGAAGCGGAACTCGAAGGGGCTCGCCGGCAGGAAGCGGCTCGTCCTCGAGGCCCTCGTGGTGCTCGCCGTCTACTACGCGGTCCTCACCGACTGGCACTTCCACACCGTGTCGGCCTTCCCCTGGGTACGGGTGGGGAGCTTCCAGGACCTGCGCCTCACCCTCCCCTTCGTGCCCACGAGGCTCTTCGAGCCGAACCTGGGCTGGCTCTACCTTCCGTTCATGATCTTCGTCGTGGTGGCGACCTCGAACGCGGTGAACCTCACCGACGGGCTCGACGGCCTCGCCATCGGCCCGACCATCGTGTCGTCGATGACGTTCCTCGCGCTCTCCTACGTGGCGGGCGCGACCATCGCGGGCTTCAGCCTGGCCGAGTACCTGCGCATCGCCTGGATCCCCGGCGCGGAGGAGCTGGGGGTCTTCTGCTCGGCCATCGTGGGCGCCGGCATCGCCTTCCTCTGGTTCAACACCTATCCGGCCTCGGTGTTCATGGGCGACGTCGGCTCGCTCGGGCTGGGCGCCGGCCTGGGGATGCTCGCCGTCCTCACCAAGAACGAGGTGGCGAGCGCCATCCTCCACGGCGTCTTCCTGGGCGAGACGGTGAGCGTCATCCTCCAGGTCTGGTCCTTCAAGACGCGCGGGAAGCGCATCTTCGCCATGGCGCCCATCCACCATCACTTCGAGCTGAAGGGCTGGGCCGAGCCCAAGATCATCGTCCGGTTCTGGATCCTCTCGGTCATGCTCGCGCTCGTGGCGCTCATGTCCATCAAGCTCCGCTAGAGAGGGAACGTGCGGCCTCCGCGCCTCAGGGACAGGAAGGTGACGGTGGTCGGCCTCGCGAAGAGCGGGGTCGCGGCGGCCCGCCTGCTCGCCCGGGAGGGCGCGCGCCTCACGCTGACGGACCGCCGCGCCGAGGCCGACCTGGCCTCGCCGCTGGCCCTGCTGGGCGGGATCCCGGCGCGGCGCGCCTTCGGCGGCCACGACCGGGCCCACTTCGAGGACGCCGACCTCGTCGTCGTCTCGCCCGGGGTGCCGCTCGACCTTCCCGAGATCGCCCTGGCCCGCGCCGGGGGCGTGCCGGTGTGGGGCGAGATCGAGCTCGCCGCGCGGTTCCTGCCGGCCACGCCGGTGGTGGCCATCACCGGCACGAACGGGAAGAGCACCACCACGGCGCTCGCGGGCGCCCTCTTCGCCCGGGATCGGCGCACCTTCACGGGCGGTAACCTCGGCACCCCGCTCGCGGAGCACGTCCTCTCCGGCGCGGCCGCCGACGTGGTGGTCCTCGAGCTGTCGTCGTTCCAGATCGAGGGCCTCGTCTCGCTGCGTCCCAAGATTTCCGCGGTCCTGAACGTCACGCCCGATCACCTCGATCGCTATCCCGACGTGGACGCCTACGCGGCGGCCAAGGCGCGGCTCTTCGGCCTCCAGGAGCCCGGGGACCTCGCGCTCGCGAACGAGCGCGACGACCGGGCCATGGCCATGGCGGCGGCCTCTCGCGGGGAGCGGTTCACGTTCGGCTTCGGGCCTCCCGCCCCCTCGTCCATCCGCGACCCGGGCGGCGAGCCCGGCTCCGGCGGCGCGGAGCTCGTCTTCATGCCGGGGGGGGCGATGACGCTGCGCCCCCCGGACCCCCGCTCGCTCGAGATCCGTACTCGCGGCGAAGCCGCGCTCGTTTCCGGGGGCCCCCTGGGGGGCCGGGACGGCCTCATCCGGCCGCCCCTGCGCTCGCCCGTCAGCGACAGCGCCGAGGAGGAGCGGTATTTCGTCCGCAGCCGCGCGCTGCGCGGCCGGCACAACCGCGAGAACGCCATGGCGGCGGTCCTGTGCGCGCGCCTCATGGGCGTCCCCGGCGACGCGGTCCAGGCCGGCCTCGACGCCTTCCCGGGCCTGCCGCACCGGCTCGAGCTCGTCGCGGAGCGCCACGGCGTCGAGTGGGTGAACGACTCCAAGGCCACGAACGTCGACTCGACGCTCGTGGGCCTCTCCGCCTTCCCGCCGGGGAACCCGCGGCTCGTCCTCATCATGGGCGGCCGCGGCAAGGGCGCGCCCTACGCCCCGCTCCGGCCGCTCTTCGCGAACCGCGTGAAGGCCCTCCTCACCATCGGCGAGGACGCGCCCCGCGTGGAGGCGGAGCTCGGGGATCTCTGCCCCACCGAGGGCTGCCGCACCCTCGGCGAGGCCGTGCGCCGCGCGGCGCGCCTGGCGGGGGCGGGCGACGTGGTCCTGCTCTCGCCGGCCTGCGCGAGCTACGATCAGTTCCGGAACTACGAGGAGCGCGGCGACGCCTTCCGGCGACTCGCCGCGGAGCCCGCATGACGTCGACCTCGGTGGCGGCGAGCCCCCGCAGCGCCGAAGCGGCCGCGCCCGCCAGGGCCGCTCCACCCTTCGACGGGCTCCTCCTCGCCGCCGTCCTCGGCCTCGTCGCCGTCGGCGCCGTCATGGTCTACTCCGCGAGCGCCATCCAGGCCGGCCAGTCGCGGCGGCTCGGCCACGACGAGTTCTACTACCTGAAGCGCCAGCTCCTCGCGGCGGGCATCGGCCTCGCGCTCCTCGCCGCGGCGCTGAAGCTCGGGCTCCGCCGCATCTCGGCGCTCGCCGGGCCGCTCCTCCTCGCCACCTTCGCCCTCCTCCTCCTCGTCCCGCTCGTGGGGAAGACCGCCGGCGGCGCCCAGCGCTGGATCCCGCTCGGGCCGCTGCTCTTCCAGCCCGCGGAGGCCGCCAAGGTCGCCCTCGTCCTGTGGCTCGCCCGCTCGCTCGCGCACAAGCAGCAGAAGATCCAGCTCTTCTCCATCGGGCTCCTCCCGCACCTCCTCGTGACGGGCGCGCTCGTCGCGCTCTGCCTCGCCCAGAAGGACCTGGGGACGGGCGTCATCCTCTTCCTCGTCCTCCTCGCCATGCTGTTCGCGGCGGGCGCGAAGGTCTCCTACCTCGTCCTCGCCATCGGCGTCGCGGCGCCCGTCGCCTGGCACCTCGTGAAGTCGACGCCGTACCGCTACGCGCGCATCGCGGCCTTCCTCGATCCCGAGCGCTACCGCAGCGGCCCCGGGTTCCAGCTCTGGGAGTCGCTCCTCGGCACGGCCAGCGGCGGCCTCCTCGGGCAGGGGCTCGGCCAGGGGAAGGGGAAGCTCTTCTACCTTCCGGCCGCGCACACGGACTTCATCGCCGCGGTCATCGCGGAGGAGGCGGGGCTCCTCGGCGTCCTGCTCCTCCTCCTCCTCTTCGCCGTGGTGGTGTGGCGCGGGCTCCGCGCCGCCCTGAACGCCTCCGGGCCCTTCGGCTGCTACGCCGCGCTGGGCGTGACGACGCTCCTCGGCGCGCAGGCGCTCGTGAACCTCGCGGTGGTCTTCGGCCTGTTGCCCACGAAGGGGCTCACCCTGCCCTTCGTCTCCTACGGCGGGTCCTCCCTCATGACGCTCCTCGCGGCGACGGGCGTCCTGCTCGCCGTCTCCGGCGAGCGCGGCGGGTTCCTCCGGCGCCCGGAAGCGGCGGTGCGCGTCGGCCCGGGGACCGCCGCGGAGGGATCGCCGTGAGGATGCTCGTCGCGGGCGGCGGCACCGGCGGCCACGTCTTCCCGGGCATCGCGCTCGCCGAGGAGGTCGTGACGCGCCACCCGGCGAACGACGTCCTCTTCGTCGGGACCGCGCGCGGCCTCGAGGCCACGGTGGTGCCGCAGGAGGGCTTCCCCATCGAGCTCATCCAGGTGAAGGGGCTCAAGGGCAAGGGCCTCCTCGAGACGGCGAAGAACCTGCTCCTCCTGCCCCTCGCCTTCGTGCAGTCGTGGCGCATCCTGCGCAAGTGGCGGCCGGACATCGTGGTGGGCGTGGGCGGGTACGCGAGCGGGCCGGTGGTGCTCGTGGCGTGGCTCCTGCGCATCCCCACGGCGGTCCAGGAGCAGAACGCCATCCCCGGCTTCACGAACCGCATGCTGGGCCGCTTCGCCCAGGCCGCCTTCACCGCGTTCCCCGAGGCGGTGAAGCACTTCCCGCGGCGCAAGGTGTACCAGCTCGGGAACCCCA
This sequence comes from Anaeromyxobacter sp., assembly GCA_036523995.1. Classification (GTDB taxonomy): domain Bacteria; phylum Myxococcota; class Myxococcia; order Myxococcales; family Anaeromyxobacteraceae; genus Anaeromyxobacter. Next base: position 7,117 of record DATDDC010000430.1, on the reverse strand, counting down.
TCCGCCGCAAGCTCATGGAGAACTACATGCGGCCGGAGGTGAAGCACGACACCCCCAAGCTGCTCGTCTTCGGCGGCTCCCAGGGGGCCCACGCGCTCAACATGCGCGTCGTGGAGGCGCTGCCCCACCTCGCCGACCTGCGCGATCGCCTCCGCATCACGCACCAGACCGGCGCGATGGACCGCGAGCAGGTGGAGAACGGGTACCGCGCCTGCGGCTTCGCGCCCGACGTGCGCGAGTTCATCACCGACATGAGCGCCGCCTACGCCGAGACCGACCTCGTCGTGTGCCGCGCCGGGGCCATGGCGCTCGCCGAGCTGACCGTCTGCAAGAAGCCCTCGATCCTGGTCCCGTTCCCGTTCGCCGCCGACAACCACCAGCTCCACAACGCCAGGAGCCTCGTCGACGCGGGCGCGGCGGTCATGATCGAGGAGCGCGACCTCACCGGGGAGCTGCTCGCCCACGAGATCCGCGCCATCCTGGCCACGCCCGAGCGCAGGGAGCGCATGGCGCGCGCCGCCGGCCGCCTCGGCAGCCCGCAGGCCTCGAAGGAGATCGCCGACGTCTGCATCGAGCTCGTGCGCCGCCGCTGGGGCTCGCCCATGGGGCAGCCCCGCGAGGCGGCGGACGCGCCGGCGCGGCGGGCGGGGTGAAAGGACACCGATGACCCTCTTCCGCTCCAGGCCCGCCAAGATCCACTTCGTGGGGATCGGCGGCATCGGCATGAGCGGCATCGCCGAGGTGCTGCTCAACCTCGGCTACGCCGTCTCGGGATCGGATCTCAAGGAATCGGACATCACGCGGCGGCTCGCCTCGCTGGGCGGCCGCATCGCGAAGGGCCACGCCGCGGAGAACCTCGCCGAGGTCGACGTCGTCGTCACCTCGTCCGCGGTGAGGAAGGACAACCCCGAGGTGGTCGAGGCGCGCCGGCGGAAGATCCCGATCATCCCGCGGGCGGAGATGCTGGCCGAGCTCATGCGCCTCAAGTACGGCGTCGCCATCGCCGGGACGCACGGCAAGACCACCACGACGTCCATGGCGGCGCACCTCCTCGCCCACGCCGGGATGGATCCCACCGCCGTGGTGGGCGGGAAGGTGAACACCTTCGGCTCGAACGCGAAGCTCGGCAAGGGCGACTACATGGTGGTCGAGGCGGACGAGTCCGACGGCTCGTTCCTCCACATCCCCCCGACCATCGCCATCGTCACGAACGTCGACCCCGAGCACCTCGATCACTGGAAGACGCCGGAGGCGCTCCGCCAGGGCTTCGTCGACTTCGTGAACCGCGTCCCCTTCTACGGCCTCGCCATCCTCTGCCACGACCACGCCGGCGTGCAGTCGCTCCTGCCGGACATCGAGAGCCGCTACGTGACCTACGGCGAGAGCCAGCAGGCCGACTACCGCGCCAGCCGCATCGAGGTGGACGGCCACTCGGTCCGCTTCGACGCCGCGCGCCGGTCGGGGCCCCTCGGGCGCTTCGAGGTGCAGATGGTGGGCCGGCACAACGCGCTCAACGCCCTCGCCGTGGTGGCGCTGGGCGACGAGATGGGCATCCCGCCCGACGCCATCCGGGCGGCCCTGGCGTCCTTCCGCGGCGTGCAGCGCCGCTTCACGGTGCGCGGCGAGGCCGCCGGCGTCACCGTGGTCGACGACTACGGCCACCACCCCGCCGAGGTGAAGGCGACCCTGCTCGGCGCGCGCGAGGCGTTCCACCGCCGCGTCGTCTGCCTCTTCCAGCCGCACCGCTACACGCGGACGCGCGACCTCCTCGGCGAGTTCGCCACGGCGTTCAACGACGCGGACGTGCTCTTCCTCACCGACATCTACGCGGCGGGCGAGGACCCCATCCCCGGCGCCACCGCCGCGAGCCTCGCCGACGCCATCCGCGCCTGCGGGCACCGCGACGTGACGCTCGTCCCGCGCGCCGAGCTGGCCCGGGCGGCGAGGCCGCGGCTCCGGCCCGGGGACATCGTCCTCACGCTCGGCGCGGGGGACATCACGCAGGTGGGACCGGAGCTGCTGGGCCTGCTGGAGCAATGACGACCTGGCGCGACGAGATCGCCCGCCGCGTCCGCGGCGAGGTGGAGCGCGACGCTCCGCTCGCCTCCCGCACCACCATCCGCGTGGGCGGCCCCGCCGACCTCCTCGTCCGGCCCGCCGATCCCGATGCGCTGGCGGAGCTGCTCCGCGCCGTCCTCGACCTGGGCGTGCCGCTCTCCATCCTGGGCGGCGGCGCGAACACGCTCGTGGCCGACCGCGGCGTGCGCGGCGTCGTGCTCCGGCTCCCGGCGGACCTCGTCCCGGAGGACCCGGCGCGCCCGCTCGTGCTCGGAGCGGGCCAGCCCACCTCGCGCCTGTGGATCCGGGCCCACGCGCTCGGCAAGGTGGGGATGGAGTTCGTGGCCGGCATCCCGGGCACGCTCGGCGGCGCGGTGGCCATGAACGCGGGGACGAAGATCGGCGAGATGAAGGACGTCGTCTCCCGGGTCGAGCTGGCCACGGCCGGCGGGGCCGGGTTCCTCGACGCGAGGGCCCTCGGCTTCGCCTACCGGACCTGCCGCATCCCGGCGGGCGCGGTGGTGACGCGGATCGAGTTCGCCCTCCGCGACGGCGACGTCGGCGAGAGCGAGCGCGTCATGCAGGCGGACCGCGATCGGCGCAGGAAGACGCAGCCCCTCGACAAGCCCACCTTCGGCTCCACCTTCGTGAACCCGCCGGGCGACTTCGCCGGCCGGCTCATCGAGGAGGTGAACCTGAAGGGCCACCGCGTCGGAAATGCCACGTGGTCGCCGGTCCACGCGAACTTCATCTCGAACCTCGGAGGCGCCCGCGCGAGCGACGTGCTCGCCCTCATGAACCTCGCGAGATCGCGGGTGAAGGACCGGTTCGGCGTCGTGCTCGACACCGAGGTGAAGCTCCTCGGCGAGTTCCTTGCAGAGGAAGTCGGCGATCTGGGATCGGCGTGAGGCGGCCTCTGGCCGGAGGAGCGGACGGAATGTCCAGGTGGAAGGGGAAGAAGGTCGCGGTGCTGTACGGCGGGCAGTCCGCCGAGCGGGAGGTCTCGCTCCGCACCGGGAAGGCCTGCGCCGACGGCCTCGCGCAGAAGGGCTACCAGGTGACGCTCGTGGACGTGGACCGCGAGATCGCGGCGCGCCTGCGCGAGGGCGGCTTCGACGTGGCCTTCAACGCCCTGCACGGCCGCTGGGGCGAGGACGGCTGCATCCAGGGCCTCCTCGAGGCCATGGCCATCCCCTACTCCGGCTCGGGCGTCCTCGCCTCGGCCATGGGCATGGACAAGGTCGTGGCGAAGGCGATGTTCGAGGCGCTGGGGCTCCCGGTCATCGACTACCGGGTGTTCCCCGCCGCCCGGGCCGAGTCGATCGCCCTCGCGGAGCTTCCCTTCGGCCTCCCCTGCGTGGTGAAGCCCTCGGGCGAGGGCTCGTCGGTGGGCGTGCACATCGTGAAGGACCCGACGAAGCTCGCGGAGGCCTGCCGGGACGCCGCGAGGTTCAAGGGCGACGTCATCGTGGAGCGGTACGTGAAGGGCGCCGAGGTGAACGTCGCCGTGCTCGACGACAAGGCGCTCGGCGCCATCGAGATCGTCCCGGCGAACGAGTTCTACGACTACGCCGCCAAGTACACCGCCGGCACGACCAAGTACTACTACCCCGCGCGCATCCCCGAGGCGCACACCCGCGGGGTGATGGAGGCGGCGGAGACCGCCCACCGCGGCCTCGGCTGCGCGGGCGTCACCCGCGTCGACTTCATCGTCGCGCCGGACGGGACGCCGTACATCCTCGAGATCAACACGCTCCCCGGGATGACCGCGACCTCGCTCGTCCCCAAGATCGCGGCGGGGCTCGGGATCCCTTTCCCGGACCTGTGCGAGCGGATCCTGGACGGCGCGTCGCTGAAGGCGTAGGCCGCCGGCTCCTCGCATGCGCGAAGGTGCGCCGCCCTCACACGGCGGCGTGATGTCGCGCCCTGGGTCATGTACCGCGATCGTGGGTCATTTCGCCCGGCGTGAAAATGCCGCCGTCGACATCTCGCGTGGTTGCGCGCCGCGTCGCTGGCGCCCGCGTTGCACTGGCGCGCCGCAACCGCAAGACGGCGGGATTCACCCGCGGAGAGGAATGGTCTCCAGCCATTCCCTCGGATCGATCGGAGCGAGAGCTCCGGGAAGGGATGTTCCATGCGCAGCAACAGGACGTGGATGCTGGCAGTCCTCGCCATCGCCGGCGCTCCGCTCGGCGTGCAGGCGCGCTCGTCGTACCTGTCGACCTTCAACACCACCTACGGCACCGCGAACACGAAGCTCGACTCCTGCGGCACGTGCCACGCGTCCTCCACGTCGACCTGGAATGCGTACGGCAACGACGTGAAGGCCAACATCGCCTCGGGGATCTCGAAGGCGCTCTCCATCGTCGAGCCGCTCGACTCCGACGGCGACAAGTTCTCGAACCTGGACGAGATCAACGCCCTCAGCCTGCCCGGCGACCCGAAGGACGTCCCGGCGGTGGTGAGCACCTGCCCCGATGCCGACGGCGACGGCTACGCGGTGTGCGACGGCGTCTGCACCCTGCCCGCCGGCAAGCAGTGCGGCGACTGCAATGACGCGAACCCGGCGGTGAATCCCGGTGTCACCGAGATCTGCTCGAACGGGATCGACGACAACTGCGACGGCCTCGTCGACGCGAAGGATCCGCTTTGCGCGTCCCCGGCGCTCTCCGACTTCGACATCGCCTCGGTGCGCGCGACCGGCCGCACCGCGGTCGGCCGCAAGGCATCGTTCAAGGTGACCGTGGTCCAGGTGGTCCCCGGCGCGGCGTCCCTCACCGTGCAGGTGACCGAGAACGGCGTGACGACGACGCTCGGCACGGTGAGCCCGCTCACGGCCGGGACGTTCGGCTTCTCCTACAAACCCACGACCAACGGGACCCTCACGTGGAACGCGTCGATCGCCGACCAGGATCCCGACGCGGACGTGGCGACGGCGACGACGACGGTGAAGTGACGGGGATCGACTCGTCGCCCCGGGGCGGGCGCCGCGGATGGGCGCCCGCCTCGGTTCATCTCGAGCCGGGAACGGGCAAGGACTCCCCGTATACCTACCTGCAGCTCCCCTTCCCCGCCGCCGCGTCCGCGTCCTTGGGATCGAGCTTCAGCGCCTGCTCGAACGCCCTGGCGGCCTCGGCGCACTGCCCCTGCTTCGCGTAGGCCTTGCCCATCACCGTGAACGCCTGAGAGACCGGGGCGACGAGGAGGGCCCGCTGCGCGAACTTCACCGACTCCGGGTAGTTTCCGATCTCGAGGAGGCGCCGCGCCATGTGGACGTCGCGCATGGCCTTCTTCATGGGATCGTCGCCGGGCAGCGGCGACCTTGCCGGGTTCAGCAGCTTGTCGAGGCTCGCTTGGTCCAGCTCGCCGAGGGCGAAGCGGATGCGGGCCTTCACCACGTCGCAGTAGTCGATCTGCCGGTACGGCTCGAGCGCCAGGAGCGTGAGCTTCGCATCGGCGATCCCGACCATGGGGTGGAGCCGGATGGCCAGCCTGTCGTAGAGGACGTCGCCCTCGTCCACGAGGACGGACATCTTGATCCCGGACTGCACCACGGCGGCGCTCACCTCGGCGGCCGGATCGGATCCGGACACCACCGCCGCCCAGTGGATGGATTTCCCGGCGAGCTCCTTCTCGCATGCCGCCATCTGCTTCAGCGCGTCGAGCGAGCGCTCCTGGTTCGAGCGGAAGAAGACGAACACGTTCGCCTTCACCTGGGTCGAGAGGAGCCGCTCCTTCCCTCCGGCGAGCGTCCGCAGCTCCACGTTCTCGATGCGCGTGCCCGGCTCGGCGCGGGCCTCGGCGGCGGGCGCGGCCGCAAGCGACGTGAGGAGCGCGAGGGGGATGGCGAGGTGCGTGGCCATGGCTCTCTCCGGCCGAAAGGACGTTCTCTAGGGAGGGCAGCTCTTCTTGCCGTCCCGGGCGGCGGTGTTCCCGGGCTCGAGCTTCGCCGCGGTCTCGAAGGCGCGGAGCGCGTCGGGGCAGCGGTGAAGGGCGACGAGGACCTCGCCCTCGAGCGCGTACGCCTCCGCGCTCGGCGCGAAGGCGAGGCTCTTCTTCACCTCCTCGAGGGCCTTCTCGTCCTGCCCGATGCGGTGGAGCTGCCGCGCGAAGTTGAGGTGCCGCCGCGCCACGCCCGCGTCACTGTGCGGGAGCGGCGTGCGCTCGGGCTCGTCGACCTTCGCCACCTCGGCCTCGCCCGCCTCGCCGAGGGCCCGGCGGATGCGCACCTTCACGCGGTCGCAGTAGTTGATCTGCCGGAAGGGCTCGAAGGCCACGAGCCTCCGCTGCGCGTCGACGATGCCGATGACGGGGTGGAGGCGGATGCCGAGCTTGCCGTAGAGGGCGTCGCCGTCGTCCACGAGCACCGGCATCTTCACGCCGGACTCCTTGACGAACGCCTCCACCTCGCCGGCGGGCCAGGAGTCCGACACGACGCCCACGAAGCGCACGGGCTTCCCGGCGAACTCCTTCTCGCAGCCGGCGAGGTCCCTCATGGTGTCGAGCGAGCGGTCGTGCTGGAGGCGGAAGAAGACGAAGACGTTCGCCTTCACCCCTTTGGCGAGGAAGCGGTCGCGCTTCCCGTCGAGGGTGCGGAGCTCGGCGTCGTCGATGCGGTCGCCGATCTGGACCCGCCGATCGACGCGGTCCGACTCCTCCGGGGCTGCGCGCCCGCGCAGCGGGATCGCGAGGAGCCCGCCCGCGAGGGCCAGCGCGGCCGCCGCGGCGAGGCGCGTGAGGCGTCGGGTCATCACCTCTTGGCCGGGACCGCGCTCGTGAGGGTCTTGTTGTTGTACGACCGGGTCTCGTGGCAGGTCTTGGTGCACGAGCCGCCGTTCGGCAGCTTGGTGTAGCCCACCTTCAGCATCCAGCCCTTGGGGCCGTAGGGCACCGCCTCGCGGATGTGGTGGGCCTGCTGCGAGGCGTGGACCTCGTGGCAGGCGCGGCAGGTCCGCCCCCGCTCCCGGTTCACGTGCACGAAGTGGAGGTTCTTGGAGCCGTCGCGGAAGCCGGTCAGCGTGGTGGTCTCGGCCTCGGAGACGACCCGGTCGTTGTGGCA
>DATDDC010000429.1:0-1541 GCA_036523995.1 Anaeromyxobacter sp. | reverse complement strand
CGGAGGCCGGGATCTCCGGGCACGCCACCACGAGCGCGACCGGCATCTCCTCGATGGTGCGGTTCGCCGCGGCCGCGTTCGCGACGCGGAGGAGGCAGAGATCCTCGCGCCGGGAGAGGTCCGCGAACATCTCCTCGCTCTCGGCGCCGGGGAGGGCGAGGAGGAGGACGGACGGCGGCGGCTTCGCGGCGGACAAGGCGCCGGGACCGGGAGCAGAAACCGGGCCAAGCCCGGATTCCGGGGAGATCCGCGCCTCCGCGCGCGCCTCGGCCCGCGCCCCGGGTCGTGCCGGGCCGCCGATCATGCCGTTTCGGCACCTTCGCCGCCCCAGGCGGCGAGCTTCGTGTAGAGGGTGCGGAGGCCGATCCCGAGGGCGCGCGCGGTGCGGGCGCGGGTCCGGTGGTGGCGCAGGTTCGCGAGGACGAAGCGGCGCTCCGCCTCCTCGAGCGTGCAGCCGATGGGGATCGACACGCTGCCGTGCGGAGCCGGCGAGGCCGCCGGGAGTGCGGCCGCCGCGCGGCTCCGGGGGGGAGCGGCGACGCCGCCCCGCGCCGCCGGCGCCCGGCCGCCCCGGGCACGGCGCGCCGCGTGGAGGTGCTCGAGGTCGTCGGCCTCCACGATCTCGCCCGAGGCGAGGACGCAGGCGCCCTCCACCGCGTTCCTGAGCTCGCGCACGTTCCCGGGCCAGTCATGGGCCTGGAGCGCCTCGAGCGCCGCCGGAGACAGGCCCGCCAGGCTCCCTCCGGTGCGGCGGTTGAAGTCGGCGACGAACGCCTCCACGAGCGCGGGGATGTCCTCGCGGCGCTCGCGCAGCGGAGGGACGACGAGCGTCACCACCTTGAGCCGGTAGTAGAGGTCCTCGCGGAAGCGCCCCGCGGCGATGGCGTCCTCGAGGTCGCGGTTCGTGGCGGCGATGATGGAGAGGTCCACCTTCACCTTGGCCGTGCCGCCCACGCGGCGGAACTCGCTCCGCTCCAGCACGCGGAGGAGCTTCGCCTGCGTGGAGACGTCCATCTCCGCGATCTCGTCGAGGAAGAAGGTCCCGCCGTCGGCCAGCTCGAAGAGCCCCTTCTTCCGCTCGTTCGCGCCGGTGAAGGCGCCGCGCTCGTGCCCGAAGAGCTCGTTCTCCAGGATCTCGCGCCCCAGCGTGGCGCAGTTCACCGGCACGAAGAGGTGGTGGCGGCGCGGCCCGCGCTCGTGCAGGGCGCGGGCGATGATCTCCTTGCCCGTCCCGCTCTCGCCGAGGAGGAGGACGTTGCTCTTGTAGCGCGCGATCTTGCCGATGGCGTCGTAGAGCCTGCGCATGGCCGGCGAGGTGCCGACCACGCCGAGCAGGCCCGCGGGGAGGGCGCCGGCCCGGCCGGAGCGCGAGCGGACGGGGCCGCCCGCCAGGCAGCGCGCGAGCTCCTCGGGCGCGTAGGGCGGGGCGACGTAGTCGGCCGCGCCGAGCTGCATCGCGTCCACCGCCTCCTGCACCGTGCCGGTCGCGCCGAGGACCACGACGGGCAGCTCGTCGGCGCGCTGTCCGGCGGCGGCGACGA
>DATDDC010000428.1:0-9256 GCA_036523995.1 Anaeromyxobacter sp. | reverse complement strand
GTCGCGGCCGCCGCGAGGAGGAGCCTCGCCTGCGCGTCGATCGACGTCTCGCCCTCGCGCGGCCGGACGCGATCGTATCCGCCGTCCGGTCGCATTCTCCGCGCGCGCACGTTGTCGGCGAGATACGTCCCGAGCACCGTGTCGCGCAGGTGCCGCACGAGCGCGGGATCGCGCACGGGGAAGAGCACCTCGACCCTGCGCGAGAGGTTCCGCAGCATGAGGTCGGCGCTGCCGAGGTAGACCTCCTCGGCGCCGGCGTTCCGGAACCAGAAGACGCGGCTGTGCTCGAGGAAGCGGCCCACGATGCTCGTGACGCGGACGTTCTCCGTGGCGCCCGGGACTCCCGGACGCAGGCAGCAGATGCCGCGCACGAGCAGATCGACCTGCACCCCCGCCTGCGCGGCGCGCACGAGCGGCTCGATCATGCCTTCGTCGGCGAGGGCGTTGACCTTGAAGACGAGGTGACCCCCTCGCCCGGCGCGGGCATGTGCGACCTCGCGATCGATGAGCTCGACGAGCCGCTCGCGCAGGTTCACCGGGGCGACGAGGAGGCGCCGGAAGTCCTTCGGGTGCGCGTAGCCGGTGAGGTAGTTGAAGAGCTGCGTCGCGTCCTCGCCGATCTCCGGGTCGGCGGTGAGGAGGCCGAGGTCCGTGTACGCGAGCGCGGTGACCGGGTTGTAGTTGCCCGTGGAGAGGTGGACGTAGCGCGCCAGGCGCTCTCCCTCGCGCCTTACCACGAGCGCGAGCTTCGAGTGCGTCTTCAGGCCGAGAAGGCCGTAGATGACGTGCACGCCGTCTGCCTCGAGCGCGCGCGCCCAGCCGATGTTGCTCTCCTCGTCGAAGCGCGCCTTGAGCTCGACGAGCACGGCCACCTGCTTGCGGTTCCGGCTCGCCTCGAGCAGGGCCTCCACGACGGGCGAGTTCCGCCCGACGCGGTAGAGCGTCATCTTGATGGCCAGGACGTCGGGATCGCGCGCCGCGGCCCGCAGCAGCTCGACGACGGGCAGGAACGACTCGAAGGGATGGTGGAGCAGCACGTCCTGGCGGCGGATGGCGGCGAACAGGTCGTCGTCGCCGGGCGCGAGCCGCGCCGGCATCGCGGGCACCACGGAGGGGAACCTCAGGTCGCTCCGATCCACCGACGCGAGCGTCGCCACCCCGGACAGCGAAAGCGGGGACTCCACGACGTGCACGTCGCGCGGGTCGAGCTCGAGGTTCTGGACGAGCAGGTCGCGGATCGGCTCCGGCATGGTGGGGGTGACCACGAGCCGCACCACCGAGCCGAAGCGGCGCTCGCGGACCCCGTGCTCCACCGAGGCGAGCAGGTCGGCCGCCTCCAGCTCCTGGAGCTCGAGCTCCGCGTCCCGCGTGACGTGGAAGGGGTGGACGCCCTTCACCCGGACGCCCGGGAAGAGCCGGTCCACGTTCGCGGCGACGAGCTGCTCCAGCCAGACGAAGGCGTGGTGGCGGAAGCCCGCGCCGGGCGCGGCGAGGCCGCCCGTGCCCCTGCCGATGGGGACGAGCCGCGGGAGCGTGTCGGGCACCTTGATGCGCGCGAAGCGCTCCACCCCGCCGTCGTCGACGAGGACCGCGAGGTTGAGGCTCAGGTTCGAGATGTGCGGGAAGGGGCGGCCCGGATCGAACGCCAGCGGCGTGAGCACGGGCATCACCATCTCGTCGAAGTACGTCCGCGCGAACGCCGCCTGCTTGGGATCGAGCTGGGGGTGGTCGAGGACGTGGATCCCGGCCGCGTCCAGCGCGGGGAGCAGCTCGTCCTGCCAGCACGCGCCCAGGGCTCGCGTGAGCCGGAGCGCCTCGCGGCGGATCTCGGCGAGCTGCTGCGCCGGCGTGAGCCCGTCCGACGAGAGCTCGGTCACGCCCGCGGCCACCTGCTGCTCGATGCCCGCGACGCGGATCATGAAGAACTCGTCGAGGTTCGAGGCGACGATGGAGAGGAACCGGACGCGCTCGAGCAGCGGATTCGTGGGGTCGCGGACCTCCTCGAAGACGCGCCACTGGAAGCCGAGCAGGGACAGCTCGCGATTGACGAGGAGGTCGCGGCCGAGCCGCGGAGACTCCGCCGCGCGCTCGCGCGCGACCGCCGCCGCGGCGTCGGCTGCGGCGCCGACCACGGGCGCCCCTCCGGTCGAAGGGGCGGCCGCGGAGCCGTCGATGCCCTTGGCCAGCTGCGACGCCGGCGGGTGCTCCGCAAAGGTGTCCATGCGTCCTCCGCGCGCGGGACCGCGCCGGACGTGAACGAGCGTAACGCGTCCATGTGGGGGCTGCACTCACGCGCGTGTGACGAGCATGTGACGGAGTGCCACGGCCCTCCCGGCCGCGCCACGTCGCGCCGCTCAACCGCCCGTGCCGACGAGCGCTTCGGCGGCGTCCGGCCCGGCCCACCCGAGGATGCGCGCGCCTTCGCCTCGACGGACGTCGACGACCGTCGAGACATGGGCGACTTCGTCGCCTCCGCGCCGGCGAACGCGTCACGGCGTGGTGACGAACGCGCGAAATCACGCCTCCGGTCCCGCCGCGAAATGGCGAAGGAGCGCGCGGCGTGCTGAGATCGCGGCGATGAGGCTCGTTCGCGCGGCAGGCGGGATCGTGTGGCGGGAGACGGCCGCCGGACCGCGCATCGCCGTCGTCCATCGGCCCCGGCGCGACGACTGGACGCTCCCGAAGGGAAAGCTCGACGCCGGTGAGGGCTGGCGGGACGCCGCCCGCCGCGAGATCGCCGAGGAGACGGGCTGCGAGGTGCGCCTCGGCCGCTTCGCCGGAGCGAAGCTCTACGTCGATCGCCCCGAGCCGAAGCTCGTCCTCTACTGGCACGCGCGCGTCGTTCGGGAGGGCGCTCCGCCATCGGAGGACGAGATCGACGAGGTCGCCTGGCTCTCCCGCCGCGAGGCGCTGAGCCGGCTCGATCGCGCATCGGACCGGCGCCTGCTGCTCGCGGCTCTCAAGGGAAGCTCGTGCGCGACGGGCAGAGGCGCGAGGGGGCCGGGCCCCTCGGAGCGCCTCGGACCGGACGAGCTCCGCAGCCTCGTGATCGTCGACTCGGAGCGGGCCGGGGACGCTCCTCCGTCCGTCCTCGCCTTGATCTCACGGGTCGCCGCGATCGGCGCCGCGCGGATCGAGCGGCGGCGCGCCTGACGTCCACCAGCTTCCGTCGCTCACGAGAGTCGAGCGCCGCAGCGACCGCCCGCGCCTCGGCCGCGAGCGCGTCCATCCCGCCCGTGCGACACTCGCGCTCGAGGTCCGCGTACAGCGCGTCGCGCCGCTCGCACACGAGGCGGAGGAGCGCGAGGAGGCCGGCGCGCGGGCCCGCCCGCGCCCGATCGCGGATGGCCACGTCGCTCACGTCTTGCGCGTACCTGGCGGCATGGAGCTGCCGGGCCTCCTCCGCGGCGACGTCCGCGAGCGCCTCGCGAAGCTCCCCGGCGAGGACGTGCGTGTCGTGCAGGTCGCCGAGCACGTCCTGGAGGCGCTTCAGGTGGCCGATCACGTCGCTCGCGTCGGCGCGGGCGTGGCCGCGCAGCGGCTCGAGCAGGTAGCGCAGCCGCTTCCCCTCGATCCGCGCCCGGTGCACGCCCTCCTGGTCCAGAGGGCCCCGGATGGCGTCCATGCGCTCCGACAGGGCGCTCACCTGGTCGCCGACCAGCGAGGCGAACACGCCTCCGAAGGTCGCCCGGGCATCCCCGCCCGCCTCGACCTTTCGCTCGTACGCCCGGAGCCTCCGCTCGAGCTTCTCCGCGGCTCGGCGGAAGCGCCCCGCCACCCGCGCGGCATCGGGCCCGCGGTGCGCCTGCTCCTCGAGCCGGGCGACGAGGAGCTCGTAGCCCGGGCGCTGCCGCGAAGACGCGAGCGCCTCGCGCTTCGTGGCGAGCCACGCGAGCTGGACCTCCGCGTCGCGCGCCTCGTTCGTCGAGCGCGCGATCCTCTTGAGCTCCTTCTCGTGCCGCCGCCGGACGCCGTCCTCGAGCCACGGCCGGAACGTGCGCAGCGCGCTCCGCAGGCGGCGGAGCGCCACGCGGAAGTCGTGGAGCGGCTCCTCCCCGGTGCCGGCCGCCATGGCGTCGGCCGCCGCGATGGCCTCCTCGAGCAGCCCGAGCGCCACGACGCGTGCACCCTCCTCCGCCGAGAGGTCCGTCGCGCGATCGTCGATGCGCATGCGCGAATCATGGTCGAGCGGCGCCCCGCCACGCGGGACCCGCGAGGGTGTCGGGCGCGAATGTCACAATTCAGGGGCAGCGACGCGGCGCGCGCGCGATGACCATGAGGAAGCCGTGGATCTCCTCGTCGTCCGCCACGCCGTCGCGGAGGAGCGCGAGGCCTTCGCGAAGACCGCGAAGGACGACGCGGAGCGACCGCTGACGGCCGAGGGGCGCCGCAAGTTCGAGAAGGGCGCGCGCGGGCTCCGGAGGCTCGTCGACTCGATCGACGTGCTCGCCACGAGCTTCCTCGTGCGCGCGGTCCAGACGGGCGAGATCCTCGAGGAGGCGTACGGGATCGACCGGCCGGCGCGCCTGCGGGAGCTCGCGCCGGACGCGGACCCTTCCTCCCTCGTCCCCTGGCTGCGGCGGCAGCGCCGCCGCTCGCTCGTGGCGATCGTCGGCCACGAGCCACACCTCTCGGCGGTGGTGGAGTACCTGCTCACCGGGCGGCGGGCGCAGTTCGTGGACCTCCGGAAGGGAGGCGCGTGCCTCCTCTCGTTCGGCGAGGCGCCGCGCCCCGGGCACGCCGAGCTTCGCTGGCTCGTCACCGCGGGGCAGCTCCGACGGCTCGGCCGCTGAGGCGCGAGCCGTCGGGCCGCGGCATCGTCACTACTCCAGGTCGGGCGGCTCGCCGCGCGCCGGGAGCAGCTCCCAGGTCACGTTGTCGCCGTGCTGCTGCGTGTAGAAGGCGCGCCAGCCGTCCCGGAACGGATGGGGCACCCGCGCTCCGAGGATGCCCTCCGGGCTCGGATCGCCGTCCGAGACGTGGATGCCGGTGAGCTCGTTGTCGCCGTCGTTCTGGAACCCCGGCGAGCCGGAGAGCGCCGAGTCGATCGTGGCCGAGGGATCGCGGCCCTGCGCGAGCAGGCGCACCGGCTGGTTCGCCGGGTCCGAGTAGTCGAGCCGCGCGTCGAGCATCCACGCGGAGTCGAGCGCGTTGCGCTGCGCGTGCAGCGTGTCGCCCGCGTCCTCGACGAAGACCACGTGGTTCCGGTCGAGGAACGCCACGTTGTCGAAGCCCGAGTGGGCGGCGTCGCCCAGGTAGAAGAGGGAGATCCGGCCCTGGCCCGCGGACGGGGACGCCTGCGTCAGCCTGAACACGGATCCGAAGCCGCCGAGGGCCGCCGCCTGGGTGCGGATGTCGGTGTCGCCGGTCTCGTCGAAGAAGAGCTCGGTGAAGCGCGAGCCGGGGCGGAACACCCCGTTCTCCGGCCGCCGGAAGGGCGTGCCGCCCTTCGCCTTGGCGAGGGCGTTCGCGTCGAAGGGCGCGGTCCCGTCGCTCGCCGTGTCGTGGACGGTCACCCAGCGCGTGGGGAGGGACTTCCCGTAGGTGTGGAGATCCTTCTGATCGTCCGACGTGATGTCGGCGACGAGCTGGCCCGGGTGGAAGACGATCGGCTCCCCGGTGCGGAGGGAGAGGACCTGCAGGACCTCGAGCCTGCCGCGCGTGAGGTCGCCGCGGCGGGCCGGGACGAAGCGGAAGAGGAAGCTGTTCGGCTGCCGGGACCGGTTCGTCGAGCTCACCGTGGCGCCGCCCACGTCCTCCGCGATCCAGAGGTTGCCGTCGGAGTCGTTCTGGATGCCCTCGTAGCCGCCGCGGCCCATGGCCGCGACCTCCTCCACGACGGACGGGAAGTCGAGCGTCGCCTGGAAGACGCCGCCCCCGGCGCCGAGCTCCGCCGTGAAGAGGAGCTTCCTCGCGAACGGATCCCAGGTGGAGCCGTCGATGGGCGGCAGGGGCCTTCCGTCCCTGTCGGCCGCGGCGAGCAGCGTCACGCGATGGTCCGCGTCGGCGTCGAGGTTGATGCGGGTGACGAAGCTCGCCCGCCGGCCGGGGACCGTGGCCGCGCCGGCCTCGTGGCCCTGGAAGAGGAAGTGCGTGCCGTAGTCGTGGCTCGGGTCGGCGCCGCGCTGTCCGCGCAGCACGAGGTAGGTGTTCTTGTCGGGCTCCGACTTGGTGGCCTCGACGTCGTGGGTCGCGCTCTGCACGTCGCCGGGCAGGGGCAGGAAGGGACCGTCCCCGTAGTAGCCGTAGCTCGTGATGACGGAGGTGGCGCCGCCGCCGAAGTCGAGCGCGGCGGGGTTCTCGAGGCGCGTCGAGCCCTGCGCCACGATCACCTCGACGAGCTCGGGCGTGAGGACGTTCGGCGCGGAGAACCCCGGCGCCTTCGGGTTGGCGTGGGGCACGCCGGCGAAGCCCGCGGCGAGGGCGGTTCCCGCGGCGGCGGCGGCGCATGCGGCGAGGAGCGGCTTCACGATCGAGTGCACGTTCGACCTCCAGGAGCGAGGAGGTCAGCTGTGTAGCGCTTGCGACGCGATGCCGCGGGAACAGGGTCGTGAAGTTTCTCGAGCCGATGAGGGACGAGCGTGTGACGGCGCAGGGCGGGCGCGCCGAGGCGCACCCGCGCGTGACCGTCGCCGCGGAGCCGTTCGACCCACGGCCGTTTCGAGCGGCGAACGACGCCAGCAACACCCGCGTCATCCGGACAGCTTCTTCAGAGCCTTCTCGAGGTGCCGCACCTGCTTCCGGCTCTTCGCGCGCGCCTCCATCCACTCCGCGTGACGCGCCAGCCTGCCCGTCACGATGCGCAGCACCTCGAGCCGCGCGTGCCATTTCCGGTCGGCGGCGACGAGGTGCCAGCGCGCCCCCGGGGTGTCGGTGCCGGCGAAGGCGTCGTCGGTCGCCTCGACGTAGTCGTCCCATTTCCTCCGGGCCCGCACGTCCGACTCGCCGAGCTTCCACTGCTTGTACGGATCGCGCAGCCGGTCCTCGAACCGCCGCAGCTGCTCGCCCTTGCTGACGCCGAGGAAGATCTTGACGAGGTCGATGCCGTCGTCGATCAGCACGCGCTCGAACTCGTTGATCTCCCGGTAGGCGCGCCGCCAGTCGGCCTTCTTCGCCAGCCCGTCGACCCGTTCCACGAGCACCCTCCCGTACCAGGTGCGATCGAACACGGTGAAGGTCCCCGGCAGCGGAAGGTCGCGCCAGAAGCGGTAGAGCCAGTGCCGCCCCTGCTCGTCGTCCGACGGGGGTCCGATGGGCACCACCCGGACGCCGCGAGGGTCGATCGCCTCCGTGAGCCGGCGGATGGCGCCGCCCTTGCCGGAGGCGTCGAACCCCTCGATGGCGATGATGGCGCGGCGCCGGGAGTGGAAGAGCCCCTGCTGGACGAGGAGCATGCGTCGCTGCAGCTCCTCGAGCCGCTCCTCGTACGCCTGCTTGGAGGGGACCGCCGGAAACGCCTTCGCGGCGAGGAGACGGGAGAGCGACGGATGGGCCATGCATGACCTCGGGCGCGGCGAACGCTAGCACGGGGGACGCCCGCCACGAGGGAACGCGCCGCCATGTCCGGCGGCGAGATCCGGTGTGTGACAAGTGAAGCGATGCGGGCCTCAGGACCCATCCGGGAACGAAGAGCGCACCGCGGGATGCCTAGAGTCGCGAAATCTTGAAGGACGGCAGACACGACCGCGTGGTGGGCGCCATCGACGTGGGGACGAACGCCGTGCGACTCGAGATCGCGCGCGTGCTCCCGGACGGCTCCCTCGAGACGCTGCACCAGGAACGGGATCCGATCCGGCCGGGCGAGGGCGTCTTCCTGACGGGGCGGATGGGGCCCGAGGTCGAGGATCGCCTGGTGCGGACGGTCCGCCGCTACGCGGCGCTGTGCCGCCGGTACCGGGCGCGCGTGCGCGCGGTGGCCACGAGCGCCGTGCGCGAGGCGAAGAACCGCCGCGAGGTGCTCCGGCGCGTGCGCGCGGCGGCCGGCGTCGAGCTCGACGTCGTGTCCGGGCGCGAGGAGGCGCGGCTCATCTGCCTGGGCGTGCTCCGCGGGCGGCCCGCGACGGCGCGCGCCGTGCTGCTCGACATCGGAGGGGGGTCGACCGAGGTCGCGACCGCGGTGGGCGAGAGCCCCACGAACCTGTGGAGCGTGCCGCTCGGCGCCGTGCGCCTCACCCAGATCTTCGGGACCGCCGGACGCGTCTCCGAGGAGCGGCTCGCGGCGCTGCGCGGGTTCGCGGCGGAGGCCTTCCGGGAGGCGATCCCGTCCTTTCCCGGGGAGGCGGGCCCGGCGCTGGGGAGCTCCGGCACCATCGAGGCGGTGGTCGGGTTCGCGGCGGAGCAGAAGCGCGCCAGCCGGCACGAGATCACGAGGGCGGTGGAGGGGCTGGCCTCGATGAGCGTCGCGGAGCGGCGGAGGCACTTCGATCCGCGGCGCGCGGAGATCGTGGTCGCGGGCAGCGTGATCCTCGAGGCCGCCATGCGCCATCTGGGGATCGGCTCCATCGCGGCGGTGGGCACGGGGCTGCGCAACGGCGTCCTCGTCGAGCTCTCCCGGCGCGGGGGCCGGATCGAGAACGGCACGAGCGCCGAGGCGATCCGGGCCCTGGGCAGGCGCTTCCGCTTCGACGAGCGCCATGCCGAGCAGGTGGCCCGCCTCGCCCTCGGGCTCTACGATCGGCTCGAGCGCGTGCACCGGCTCCCGCCGCTGGCGCGCTCCATCCTCGAGGCGGCCTCGCTCCTGCACGACGTCGGGCACACGGTCTCCGCCCAGGCGCACCACAAGCACACCTACTACCTCGTGTCGAACGCGGATCTGCCCGGGTTCTCCGATCGCGAGCGGGAGCTCGTCGCGCTCGTCGCGCGCTACCACCGCCGCAGCATCCCCACCCGCCGCCGCGGCGACCTGGAGGAGCTCACGGCCGCGGAGCTGAGGCTCGTGCGAAAGCTCGTGGCCATCCTGCGCATCGCGGACGCGCTCGACCGCAGCCATCAGCAACTCGTCCGCGCGCTCCGCGTGGACGTGCAGCGGGGCGCGATCGCCGTGCGCCTCGCGGCCCGCGGCCCCCTCGAGCTCGAGCTGTGGGACGCGGCGCGCGAAGCCTCCCTGTTCCAGCGCGTCTTCACGCGGCGGCTCGTGCTCGTCCCGCCGCGCCGCGCCGGCTGACCCTTCGTGGCCGCGGCGCCCAGACTCCAGTGCGCCCGCACGCTTGCCCGACGCCACAATGCTCGTGGCATACACACACACACACACACACAC
>DATDDC010000427.1:0-1776 GCA_036523995.1 Anaeromyxobacter sp. | reverse complement strand
TCGCGAGGACGTCCTCGTCCCGGCAGCGGTCGCAGGCGTCGCGGCAGGGCGCGATGCGCTCGCCGAAGTGGGCGACGAGCCGCACGTGCCTGCATCCGTCGGCCTCGGCGAGCCGGTACGCCGCCCGCGCCTGCCGGCGCTGCGCCGCAGCCACCTCCGGCTCCGCCTCGCCGAGGAGGCGATCCCAGCTCATGACGTCGGCCCACGACCAGAAGAGGACGCAGTCGCTCGGCGCGCCGTCTCGGCCCGCTCGGCCGATCTCCTGGTAGTACGCCTCGATCGAGCGCGGCAGGTCGCGGTGGATGACGAAGCGGATGTCCGGCTTGTCGATGCCCATGCCGAAGGCGACGGTCGCGACGACGACGTCGAGCGCGCCCGCGCGGAAGGCGTCCTGCACGCGCGTCCGCACCTCGGGCTCGAGCCCGGCGTGGTAGGCCCCGGCCCGGATGCCGTGGCCCTGCAGCATCTCCGCCGTCTCCTCCACGGATCGGCGCGAGAGCGCGTACACGATGCCGCTCTCGCCGCGCCGCGCCCGCACCAGCCGGAGGATGGCGTCGCGGGTGCGGATCCCCTCCCCCTTCTTCACGGCGTGGATGCGCAGGTTCCTCCGGAAGAAGGAGCCGCGCACGAGGAGCGGGTCCCGCATGCCGAGCTGGGCCGCGATGTCGTGCGTCACCTCCGGCGTCGCCGTCGCGGTGAGCGCGAGGACGGGCGCGCCGTAGCGGTCCTTCAAGCCCGCGAGGTTCCGGTACGCGGGCCGGAAGTCGTGCCCCCAGTGGCTGATGCAGTGGGCCTCGTCCACCGCGATGAGGGCGAGCCGCGCGCCCTCGAGCGCCTCGCCCACGGAGCCCTCGAGCCCCTCGGGCGCGGCGTAGAGGAGCTCGATCTCTCCGCGGCGCAGCGCCCGCACGCGCTCGCGCCGCTCCTCGGACGAGAGCGTGGAGTTGAGGAAGGCCGCGCGGAGCCCGACGCGCGCCATGGCGTCGACCTGGTCCTTCATGAGCGCGATGAGCGGCGACACGACGAGCGTCGTGCCGCCCAGGATGCGCGCCGGGATCTGGTACGTGAGCGACTTCCCGGCCCCGGTGGGCATGACGCCGATGCAGTCCCGGCCGCCGAGCACGGCGGAGACGATCTCCGCCTGCCCCGGGCGGAAGGCGTCGTGGCCGAAGACGGACTTCAGGAGGTCGCGGGCCTCCGGCTTCGCGTCGCCGGCGGGCTTCGAGAGCGCGGCAGCCACGGCGCGGAGCCTCTCCAGATCCCCTTCCGCGAAGAGCCCCGGCGAGGCGCGCCAGCGGGCGCGGAGCGCGTCGAGGCGGACCGCGACGCTCCTGCGCCCGGCGTCGTCGGAGATCCGCTCGACCGCGGCCGCGAGATCGTCGATCTCGGCGGCGAGCGAGGCGGGGTCGGCTGGGCGGGCGGAGCCGGGCGACACGGAAGGCGGAGTGTACGACAGGGCTCGGACGCGGCGTCAGGCGAACGCGGCCGAGGGGACCTCGTCGACGCGGATGAGGCCGTGCCGACGCCAGCCCGTGGAGAGGAGCCACGTCCGCGAGCCGGCCGTCGGCGGCCGCTCGAATGGTGAAGGGAATCCGTCCGGCAGGCTCCGCCACCCGTCGAACCAAGGTCCCGAGGAGCGCGGATCGATCCAGCAAGGGTCCACGATCGCGCGCTCCGTCGTCGCGTGCCGGCGCGTGTTCTGGAGCACGTAGCAGAGGGCGTGGCGCACCTCGCGCGGCGAGCGAAGGATTCGCGCGTGATACCGGCCGCGCCACA
>DATDDC010000426.1:0-20908 GCA_036523995.1 Anaeromyxobacter sp. | reverse complement strand
CCTCTCCTCGTTCGGAGCCGCGGTCATGGCGCTGATGAGCTGCTCGTAGCCGCTCCGCCCGAGCGCGCTCAGGCGGTACGGGATCTGGAAGATCTTCTCCAGGTACTGGACCGGCGTCGAGGTCGCGACGCGCCCGTCGGGCTCGGGCTCCGCCGTGAGCTCCGCGTGGTGCTGCGCGAGCGAGTGCACGACCCAGCGCGCGTCCACTCCGACCACCACGACGAACAGCGGGAAGGCGAGCAGCAGGTGCACCGCCTGCAGCACCTCGGCGACGAGCGACGTCGGGCAGCGGTCGAGGTCGTCCACGAAGAGGACGATCCGGTCCGCTCGCGCGATCTCCGGCTGCTCCTGGACGAGCTGCGCGAGCCGGTCGAAGTCGGACCGGACGAGCGCGACCATGCCGAGCTTCTTCTGGTAATCGCCGGCGGCGAGCCGATCGCGGATGAACCTGTCCAGCACGCGGCCGGACTGCAGCTCCTTGAGCTCGGCGTCGACCGCGTCCACCTGCTGGCGCGCGGCGAGGTGCGTCGCCTGCGCCCGCTCGACGGCGCCCTGCGCCGACGCGAGGGCCGAGCGGAGCTTCTGCTCCTCGGTCGCCGTCTGCTCGGCGATCTGCGCGCCGGCGCGGTCGACGTCGCCGGCGGCCTTCTCGATCCGCTCCCGCGCGCCGTCGAGCTTCTCCAGGAGCGGCTCGAGCCAGCCCAGCACCTGGATGGCCGCGGTGGCCGCCATCGCGACGACGCCCTTGGCGGCGCTCATCCAGGCGCCGTCCTTCAGGGCGGCCGCCAGGAGCGCGACGGCGATCGGCAGCACGGCGAGGATCGCCACCGAGGCGAGGCGCTTGCCGGCGGCGACGCGCTTCCAGAGCTTCCACAGCTTCGAGAGCTTCCCCCGGGCGTCGCGCACTTCCCGGAGCGCGGCCGTCACGTCCGCCACCGCGGGATCGAGCCCGAGCGCCTTCCCGGCGGCGCGCAGCGCCTCCGCCACCTCTGCGCTGTTCCGGGTGGCGAGGGCGAGCTGCTTCGACGTCTCCTCGCGCCCCTTCACGAACTCGTCCAGGTTCGCCTGGGCGGCGTCGACGACCTGCTGGGCCTGCTGCCGCTGCGCCTTGGCGTCCTCGACGCGCGCCTGCGAGCTCGCGAGCTGCAGGGCGAGCTTCTCGCGAAGCGTCCGGGCCGCGTTGCCGCCGTCGGCGCGCTCGACGGCGCTCCCGAGCTGGCGGAACACCTCGCTCGCGAGGCTGGCCCAGAGGTCCGCGTCCATGTACGTCCAGGCGTTGAACCAGATGGGAACGACGCGGCTGCAATGCGGCGAGCGCCCGTTCGCGGCGCGCGACTCCTCGCAGAGCTCGGCGATCCGGCTCTCGATGCGCTTCATGAAGAAGGTCTTCCCGCTGCCCCAGGGACCGAACAGCCCGATGGAGAGCGGAGGCGTGACGTCCCGCGCGGCGATGAGCGTCGCGAGCGCGTCCACCTCGCGCCGCAGGTCGAGGAGGTCCCGGCCCTCGGGAGCGTCGGACCCGTACCCGGCGAGCGGGCCGACCTCGAGGAGCCGGGCCCAGGGCTCGTCGCGATCCGACGTGGGGGCGACCACGTCGCGCGCCCAGCGGAGCAGCCGCTCGCGGACGTCGCCGGGCGAGGAGCCGAGCGCGGCGAGCACCTTCCGCACCTCCGGATCCGCGGCGGCCGCGCCCGTCACGAGCGCCGCCAGGAGGTGGCGGTTGCGCGTCGGACCCTCCGCAGGAGGCGTGACCCACGCCTGTGCGGCCAGCCGCGCCGCGCGTGCCAGCGCGCCGGCCGTGGCCGGCGACAGGTCCGGCGCGCCGATACTCGTGGGCATGGCCACCGAGGTGCCGAGGGACTTGCCCGCGGCGCGGAGCACCGCGGCGCCGCGCTCCATCGCCGACCCGCTGCCGAGCTCTCGCTGCACCGCCAGGTCGCGGAGGATCCTGCTCGCACCCTCCGTCTTCCGCTCGAACGCGTGCGCGAGCATCCCGGCCAGGACGAACGCCGGCTCGACGAGCGCGATTCCGGACGGGCTCGCCGCGCGTGCCAGCCCCAGGGCGTGGAGGAGCGTGTCGATCACGGCCCCGGCGACGCCGAACTTCCTCGCCAGGTCGTGGCCGGTGCCGATGTCGGGGAGCTCCGCGTCCGGCGTGTCGCTGGCCTGGGCCGCCGTCTCGCCGGTCTGCGCCTGCGACGCCTCCTGGGAGGGGTTCGGCGCCTTGCTCCTCTTCTCCGCGAGGTCCCGGGAGCGGCCGACCGCATTCTCCGGCTGCCGTCGCTGCGGCCCGGCGTTCTCGGCGGCCGCGCTCGGCGGCGCCGCCGGGGCCGTCACTCCCGCCGCCGCGGCGACCCGCGCCCACCGCTCCGCCGCAGGAGGCTGCTTCGCGGAGATCCACGCGAGGAAGCGCCGGCCGCAGGCGGCTCGATCGACGCCCATGTCGGGCAGGAACCAGCCCTCCTCGCTCCCGCGATACAGGAGCGCGCCGAGCACGTGGCGCGGCTCGAGCGCTCGGCCATCCTTCACCTCGTCGAGCACCTCCCGCGCCCATGCGAGGAGCGCCGCCGCATTGGGCGTGGCGGTCACGTCGGCGCGCGACGTCCAGGTCGCTTCGGATCGGCCCCGGGCACGCTCGATCGCCCGGTCGAGCCCGCGCGAGCGCGCCGCCCATCGAGCCGCGTCGACGCGAGCCGACTCGAGATCGCGTGCAAACCAGACGCTCGCTTCATCCTCGCCGAGCGTCATCGCGAGGACGATGCCCGTGACCGATACGTCGGCGTCGTCGCGGTAGGTGCGGCAGATGATGGAGGCGCGCTCGAGCAGGCGCAGCGTGTCGGGAGCGACGCCGCGGAGCGGAAGGGACGGCGCGGTGAGATTCGTACTCGCCGTCGACATGACCACCTCCGGACGCCCCTCACCGCCGACCCGCCGACTCAGCCCGGTCGCCGGGCGATGGCGGTGCGGCGGTCCTGCGAGCTGTGACGTCTTCGTCCCACCGTCGTGACGGGTGGTGGAGAGGCCCGCTTGGGTGTCCTCGGCCGCCGACCTGCGCAGGCCCGAGCGGCGACCGCATCGCGCGGGAACGGCGGGCCCGGGATGCTGGAGTACCATGCTCGGCGTGCGCGCCCCGAGACGCCGCAAGGCCCAGCGCCGGTCCGTGCGGCCCGCTCCTCGCGGCCTCGACGAGCTCCGCGCCCGGATCGACGTGATCGACGCGCGCATCCTCGGGCTCCTCAACGACCGCGCCCGCATCGCGGCCGAGGTCGGGGAGCACAAGCGCATCTCCGCTCCCGGCGCGCCCTTCCACGCGCCGGCCCGGGAGCGCGAGGTGCTGGCGCGCCTCGAGAAGATGAACGAGGGCCCCTTCCCCACCGACGCGATACACGCCGTCTTCCAGGAGATCATGAGCGCGTGCCTGAGCCTCGAGCGCCCCCTTCGCGTGGCGTTCCTGGGCCCGGAGGGCGCGTTCTCCCACCAGGCCGTGAAGCACCAGTTCGGCGCGTCCGTGCAGCCCATCCCGCAGCGCGCCATCTCGGCCGTGTTCCACGCGGTGGAGGCGGGCCAGGCGGACTACGGCGTCGTCCCCGTCGAGAGCGCGACGCAGGGCGTGGTGGACCCGACGCTCGACGCCTTCCTCGAGAGCAAGCTTCGCATCGTCGGCGAGATCTTGCTGCCCTTCGAGCTCTCGCTCCTCGTCCACGGCGAGGTGGATCCGGCGAGCGTCGCGCACGTCTACGCGCAGCCGGAGGCGCTCCAGGCGGCGGAGGCCTGGCTCGAGGGGCACCTGGCGCACGCGACGCACGTCGTCACGGCGAGCGCGGCGGAGGCGGCACGGCTCGCGCGTGAGGATCCCGGCGGCGCCGCCGTCGCGCCCGACGTGATCGCGAAGCTGTTCGACCTGAGGGTGGCCGCCGAGCGCATCCAGGTGGGCGGCGACGCGACGCGCTTCTGGGTGCTGGGGGAGAAGCCGTCGCAGAGGACCGGGCGAGACCGCACGAGCCTCGTCGTCTCCGTCCGGGACAGCCCCGGCGTCCTGCTCCGGATCCTCGAGCCGCTCGCCCGGCGCGGCATCAACCTGACCCGCATCGAGAGCCGCCCCGCCCCGCGGCGGGCATGGGAGTACGTCTTCTTCCTCGACCTCGACGGGCACGAGAGCGACGAGGCCGTCGCCGCCGCGATCCGGGACATCGAGCAGGTGAGCGCGGGGGTGAGGCGGCTCGGCAGCTTTCCGAGGGCGGAAGCCGAGCCCTCTCGCTGACGGGGGGCGCGGCGCATCGCCGCGGGCGCGGCAAGCTGCCGCCCTCCAACCGGCGCGACCTCGGAGCGCAATCCAGGCGGCAATGGACAGTTTGCCGCGTGGCAATTCTCGACACCCTTGGGCGCTCCGGTCTGCGTTCCGTCAATACGCGGCCCGCGCCCCATTTGCTACGCTGCGCGCCTTCACGGACAGAGTCAGTGCGCAATCCAGCGCGGAAGGAACGCGGGGTCGTCCATGCCCACCACCCTCCCCAAGCCGACCCACGACACGCTGCGCACCCTTCCCGGGGACGACGTCCGCCAGATCATGTGGCGGTTCGCCGATCGGTACGACCTGCAGATGCTGGTGCAGTCGTCGCGCGGGGTGGCGCGCGGGCCCATCGCGCGCCTGGTCGCGGAGGGCGGGCGGAACGATCACGAGTGGACCGAGCGCAAGAACGCGCTCCTCGCCCACTACGACGCCTCGGGCATCACCGCGACGTTCATGGAGCCGGAGGAGGGCGGCTTCATCGCGGGGCCGAAGAACCTCGCGCTCGCCCTCGTCGCGTTCGAGCTCGCCTGGGTGGACGCGGGCGCCGCGACGGGCGCCCTGGCCAGCTTCCTCGGCCTCTCGCCCATCCACGAGAAGGGCACGCCCGAGCAGGTCCGGCACTACATGAGCCTCGCCGCCCCGGCGAAGCCGGGCGAGGAGCGCAAGCCCTGGCGCGCCGCCTTCGCGCTCACCGAGCCCATCCCGTACGTGGGCGTGGACACCGGCATGCTCTCCGGCAAGGTGCGCATCGCCGAATGGAAGGAAGGCGGGGAGCCCGTCCTCCAGGTGGACAAGCGCGGCCGCTTCATCACGAACATGGGGTTCGCGAGCTTCGTCACCGCGGCCGTGGACTCCGGCGATCCCCGCATCAAGGGGAGCTGCATGGTGATCCTGGAGGAGGGCGATCCCGGCACCTTCGATCGCGGCGCGCCCACCAAGAAGCTCGTCCACCAGCTCTCCTCGACGTGCGACCCCATCTTCAGTCTTCGTGTTCCCGCGTCGCGCATCGTGGGCGGCTACACGGTGAAGGACGGCGTCATCGTCCCGAGCTTCGACCACTCCGCGGTGATCGAGGCGGTCTTCCGGCGCACCCGCGTGACGGTGGGCGTCATCACGGCCGCGAAGCTCCTCTCCGCCGTGGAGCCCGTCATCCGCTACCAGCGGCAGCGCTTCCGCGGCGCGGAGCAGGCGGCGCCGGGCTCCGTCCGGTACGAGCTCGGCATCCAGCAGCGGCAGGACGCGCTGCACCGGCTCGTCGAGGTGTGGGCCGCGGGAGAGGCCGGGGCGTCGCTCGGCTTCGCCACGGCGCGGCTCTTCGACGAGCTCGATCCGCTCGAGCGCAAGAGGGACGCGCTCCTCGCCGAGCAGGGCATCGCCGGCGGGAAGGCCACCCTGAAGTGGATGAAGATGGTGGAGCGGAACGCGCTCGAGCTGCTCGAGCTCCAGGGCCGTCCGCGCGGCGGCCGCGAGAGCGCGCGCCTGGCGCAGCTCGAGGCCGACGAGGTGATCCGCTTCGCCCTCCTCGACGCCGCGGCGAACGTGCTCTGCCCGGCCACGAAGCTCTGGAACACGGGGGTCGGCGCGAACGTCATGCGCGAGGCCGTCTCGCTCATGGGCGGCTACGGCATCACCGAGGACTGCCCCGGCTTCCTCGGCCACAAGTGGATGGACGCGCAGCTCGAGGCGACCTACGAGGGCCCCGAGGCGGTCCAGCGCCGGCAGATCTCCGTGACCATGGGGAATCCGCTCTTCCTCGCCCAGATGAAGGCGTGGATCCGCGACCTCCGCCACCTCGCCGCCCAGCACCCGGGCACGGGAGCCTGCGCGCTCGCCTCGGCCATGGAGGTGTGGCTCTGGACGTACCGGCACCTCGAGGGCGCGACGGACGCGAACGGCGGCAAGCTCCTCACCTCTCCGCGCCAGGGCGTGACGTTCAAGCTCGCCGACGCGCTCGCCTGGCTCATGGCGTCGCGGATGCAGATCCTCGACGTGGTCCGGCTGTCGGACGAGGGCGCCGCGGCGCTCGGAGACGCGCTCGGCGTGACGGTGCGGTTCTTCTCGGATCTCTGCCACGTGCAGGCGGCGCGAACCGCCGGCGAGGTGGGCCGCATCTGCGCCGAGCTCGTGCACGGCTACAACCGCCACCCGGGCTGGGACGAGGAGGGCCGCAAGGCCTGCTGGTCCGCGGTCGACGCCGATGCGCTGGAGGGAATCGCGGCGGGCCTCGCCGCCTGCGCCGTGGACGAGCTCGATCCCGACGGCGGGCACCCGGACAAGGAGGGACCCTGCGCGCGGTGCAAGGGGCTCACGGACTTCGCGACCCTGCGGGCCAAGCTCGACGGGTGCCTCACCGGCGCGATGCTCGCGAAGGATCGCGCGGCCGAGGCGGTGTCGCGCGTGATGATCCCCGAGGCCCTCGACTACCCGCAGTAGCCGCCGGGACAGAGGTCAGATCCGGATGGAACGTCCCAGGATGGCGGTGGACATCGCGTGCGTCGGCTTCGGCCCCGCGATGGCAGGCTTCCTCGCCACGCTCTCGCGCCGGCTCGCCGCGGCGGACCGGCCGGTGCTCGAGAGCGCCGCGACGCCGGGGATGCCGCTGCAGGTCGTCTGCTACGAGCGCGCGGACGACGTGGCGTTCGGCGTGTCGGGCGTCGTCACCCGCGCGCGCGGGATCCGCGCCGCGTTCCCGGACCTGGACGCATCGCAGATCCCCATGGCCGCGCGCGTCCGGGAGGAGAAGGTCCTCTACCTCCTCGACCCGGTCGGCGCGTCGCGGCGCTCGGCCGCGCTCCGGGCGGCGGACGCGGCCATCCGCGCCCTGAAGCCGGTGCTGCGGGCCGAGGCGCACGCGGTCGAGCTGCCCTACACGCCCGCGTTCCTGCACAAGAAGGACGGCTTCGTCTTCTCGATGGGGCAGCTCATGCAGTGGATGGCGGCGCAGGTGCTCGCGTCGGGGGCGGTGCAGATCTGGCCGGCCATGCCGGTCGCGCAGGCGCTCGTGGACGGCGCCGGGGTGAAGGGGATCCGCCTCCTCGATCAGGGCGTGGATCGCCAGGGCCGGCCGGAGGACGCGTACGTGCCGGGCATGGACGTCCTCGCCGCGCTCACGGTCGTCGGGGACGGACCCGTCGGCGCGGTGGGCCGCCAGCTCGATCGCGAGCTCGGGCTGCCGAACGGCAACCGCGGCCGGCGCGACTGGGCGGTGGGGATGAAGCTCGTGGTGGACCTCCCGGAGGACACGCCCCTCGAGCCCGGGACCGTGCTCCACACCCTCGGCTTCCCCGAGCCCGAGATCTTCGGGTTCCTGTACGTCCACCCGGACCGGGTCGCGTCGGTGGGCGTGTTCGTGCCGTCGTGGTTCGAGTCGCCCGCGCGGACGACGTACCGCTACCTGCAGCACTACGTGCAGCACCCGTACCTGTGGCGTTTCCTGAAGGAGGCGAGGCTCCGCTCCTGGGGCGCGAAGTCGATCCTGGAGTCGGGCCAGCGCGCCGAGCCCATCTTGGCCGGCGACGGCTTCGCGCGCATCGGCGAGGCCTCGGGATCGACGAACGTCCTCGCGTCGTCGGGCGTCGACGAGGCCTTCACCACGGGTGTCCAGCTCGCCGAGGGGGTCATCGAGCTCCTCGAGGCCGGGCGGCCGTTCACGCGGGCGAACCTCGAGGCGGCGTACGTGGCGCGGCGCCGCGCCAGCTGGGTCGAGGCGGAGGCCCGCATCGCTCGGAAGGCGCGCGACGGCTTCCAGAGCGGCGTCGTCACCGGGCTCCTGGGGATGGCGCTGGCGGGGCTCTCCAGGGGGCGGATCTCGCTGGGCGAGGAGCCCGCCCACCCCGCCGACGAGGTGGGGACGCTCGAGGCGTTCTACGAGGGGAAGATCGCGCCGGAGGAGATCGCCCGGATCCGGAAGGACTGCGAGGCGCGCAGCTTGCCCCTGCACGACGCCCTCATGAACCGGGCCGGCTGGCCCGAGGTGCCGCTCGACGGAAAGCTGCTCGTCACGCACCAGGACGCGCTGCTCCTCGGCGGCAAGGTGCAGGCGCCCGCGGGCTACGCGGATCACGTGACCTTCCTCCGCCCCGAGACGTGCAGGGCCTGCGGGCGGAAGGCGTGCTTCGAGATCTGCTCGGCCGAGGCGATCCGGCCGGGCGAGGGCGGCGTGCCCTCCTTCGACCGCGAGAAGTGCGTCCACTGCGGCGCGTGCCTGTGGAGCTGCACGCAGCGGATCGACGGCACGGACGAGGTGAACCTCCAGCTCCGCGCCGGCACGGGCGGGCTTCACTCTGCGGAGAACTAGGCATGAGCTTCCACGTCGTCGTCCTCGGGTCCGTCATCCCCGACCCGCTCCAGACCCTCGAGCCCGTCGCGACGCCGCAGGGGCCCGGGCTCCGCAACGAGCAAATGCTGCCGGGAGTGCTCGACCCCTGGGCCGGCCACGCCCTCTACGAGGCGGCGAACCTCGCCGCGAGGACGCCGGGCTCGAAGGTGACGCTCGTCTCGCTCGGCCCCAAGGCCAAGCTCCAGCAGGTCATGATGGCGGTGGCGCAGAAGGTGCCCTTCGAGCTCGTGGCGCTCGACGGGCCCGCCGGCGGCTTCACCGACGCGCACGAGGTCGCGGCGAAGCTCGCCGAGGCGGTGCGGGCGCTCCCCGGCCTGGACCGATCGAAGCTCCTCCTCTTCGGCGGGTGGGAGTCGGCCTCGCGCGGCGCGGGCGTGACGCTCCAGATGGTCGGCGAGCGGCTCGAGATCCACGATCAGTTCCAGGGGGTGGACCAGCTCACGCCGAGGCCCGACGGCTCCTTCGAGGTGCTGGAGCGGGTGGAGGGCGGCAAGCACCAGGTCTCCACCTGCCAGGGCGCGCCCGCCGTCCTGGGGTGGGCCACGGGAACGCTGCCCGAGCCCAAGAACAATCCGCAGGTCGGGATGGCCAACATGCGCCTCGTGATGCCGGCGCTCCAGAAGGCGGCGCCGGCGCCAGTCGGCGCGGGCGGCGTCGAGTTCCTCTCCGTCCAGGTGCCGAAGGCGCAGCGCGAGACGCGCATCGTGAAGGACCTCTCCCCGGACGACGTGGCGAGGGAGATCGTCGAGTGGATCTCGAAGGACTAGGGACGCGCGGAGAACCGACCATGGAAAGCATCCTGCTCCTCACGCACACGGACCCCGGCGGCGCCTTCCCGAAGGCGGGCCTCGAGGCGCTCTCCGCCGCGAAGGCGCTCGGCGGACCCGTCACCGTCGGCGTCTTCGGCGAGGCCGTGGACGGCGTCGCCGCCTCGCTCCAGGGCACGGGGGTGGCGAAGGTGCTCGCCGCCTCGGGCGCCGCCCTCGCCGAGCCGCGCTACGCGACCGACGCCGCCGCCGCCACCGCGCTCGCGAAGGCCTCCGGCGCGGCGGTGATCCTCGCGCCCGGGACCTCGCGCATGGCGCGCGTCATGGCCGGCGTGGCGCTGCGGCTCGGCGGCAGGATCGACACGCACGTGACCCAGCTCTCGAGCGAGGGCGGGCCCGCCGCGGTCCGCTGGTACTACCGCCAGCGCATCGAGGCGAAGCTCAGGAGGAAGGAGCGCCCCTGGGTGCTCCTCGTCGAGCCGGGCGCCTTTCCCGCCGCGGCGCGGGTGGAAGGCGGCGCCGCGCCGGCGCTGGAGAGCGTCGCGGTGGAGGCGCCCGCCGCACGCACCCGCGTCGCCGGCATGCGCGCGCCGTCCTCGGGCGAGCAGACCATCCGCCCGGACGCGAAGCTCCTCTTCGTGGCGGGCGCCGGCTGGACGAAGAAGCAGCCCGACGGCAAGCCGCACCCGGAGCGCGCCGAGGAGCTGATCCTGGCGTTCCTGCGCGCCTCGGGCGCGTCGCTCGGCTCGTCCAAGTCGCTCGTCGATCAGGCCGGCGAGGGCCAGAAGGTGTTCGGCTTCATGAGCCACATGAACCAGGTCGGCCAGACCGGCGCCACCCCGCGCCATCCGAAGGGCCTCGCCACCTGCTGCCACGGCGAGGAGCCGCACGTCGTCGGCTGGCGCTTCATCCGCGAGCGCCGCGCCGTGAACCTCGACCCGGGCTGCGGCTGGGCGCGCGGGAAGGCGGACGTGCTCTACGTGGCGGACGCGTTCCAGGTGATGGAGAAGGTGAACGCGCTGGTGGCGGGGAGAAGCTAGGCACGGGCCGGCGCGGGGTGGCGAGGGCCCACTCCGCCGCTTAGGACCTGGCCGTGCGTCGCGTCGACGAGGCGGAGGAGGGCGCGCGCGAGCTGGCTCGCCTGCTCGCGGGCTCGCGTCGCGCCGTCGTCTTCACGGGGGCGGGCGTCAGCACGGAGTCCGGCATCCCGGACTTCCGCAGCCCCGGCGGTATCTGGACGAAATACCGGCCCATCGACTTCCCCGAGTTCCTGGCGTCCGAGGAGGCGCGCCGCGAGGCGTGGCGGCGCAGGTTCGCGATGGACGAGACGCTCTCGCGCGCGGCGCCGAACCGCGGCCATCGCGCCATCGCCGAGCTGGTGCGGCGCGGACTGGTGGCGACCGTCGTCACGCAGAACATCGACGGCCTGCATCAGGCCTCGGGCGTGCCCGAGGAGAAGGTCGTCGAGCTGCACGGGAACACCACGTACGCGCGCTGCCTCGGCTGCGGCCTGCGTCACGAGCTCGCCGACGTCCGTGCCCGGTTCGAGCGCGACGAGCGCCCGCCGCGCTGCGGCGCGTGCGGCGGGCACGTGAAGACCGCCACGATCTCCTTCGGGCAGCCGATGCCGGAGGAGGCGATGGTGCGCGCCGCGAGCGCGGCTTTCGCCTGCGACCTGTTCCTGGCGGCGGGCTCGTCGCTCGTCGTGCATCCCGCGGCGTCGTTCCCGCTGGTGGCGAAGCAGAACGGCGCGACGCTCGCCATCCTGAACCGGGAGCCCACCCCGTTCGACGAGGTCGCCGACCTCGTGCTGAATCTCGAGATCGGCCCGACGCTGGGCGTGGCGGTGGGGGTGGAGTAACCCGAGGCATCGTCATAGCCCGAACTCCTTGCCGACGCGCGCGCGCATCACGCGTGCGTACGTGGCCGGCGCGAGCCGGGACAACCAGTACGACGCCTTTCCTATCGGCGACAGCACCAGCAGCTCATCGCGCCGTGACACGGCCTCGAACAGGGCGCCGGCGACGGCGCGTGGCGGCGAGACGCGGCCGACGGTTTGCTTCCCCGTGCCAGCGAGCCCTCCGTCGCCGGAGAGCGCGTGCGCGTCGATCCCCGTCCGGACGAACGAGGGGCACACGAGGAGGACGCCCGTTCCGGTGCCGGCCAGCTCGGCGCGGAGCGATTCGAAGAACCCGTGCAGCGCGTGCTTGCTCGCGGCGTATCCGCTCCGCCCGACCAGCGGCGCGAACCCAGCCACGCTCGAGATCGCGACGATCATCCCCCGGCGAGCCCTCACGCTGGAGAGGGCCGCGGCGGTGCAGTTCACGGCGCCGAAGAAGTTGACGTCCATCACCCGGCGGATCACCGCGGGATCGGTGTCGGCGAACAGGCTGCGGTGCGCGATGCCGGCGTTGTTCACGAGCACGTCGATGCCGCCCGCGTTCGCGAGCACCGCCTCGATGGCGGCGCGGCATTGGTCGACGTCGCGCACGTCGCACCGGTGCGCGGTCACGAGCGCGCCGGCGGCCCGGAGCTCGTCGACGGCCTGGTCCAGGCCGGCCGCGTCGACGTCGAGCAGCGCCACCCGCGCTCCGTCCTCCGCGAAGCGTTGCGCCACAGCGCGGCCGATGCCGCTCGCCGCGCCCGTGACGACGACCACCCTCCGCTTCCCGCGCGTGCGCCACCGCTCGAACGCCTGCCGCGTCGTCCACTTCGGCACGTATCCGAGCTCGCGCCCGAGCTTCTCGTTCGACAGGACGGGGCGGTAACGCAGGAAATCGACCTGCTCCGGCCCGTACCGGGTGCGACCGCTCCGCTGCAGCAGCGCGACGGCGGCGGCGAGCACCGCTGCCGGCAGTGGCACGAACGGTTTGTGAAGGGCGGCGGCGATCTCGCGCAGCGTGATCACGCCGTCGCCGGCGAGGTTGTATATCCCGGTCCCGCTCCCGTGCACCCCCTCCACGAGGCACGCGGCCACGTCCTCGTCCCAGACGAACACGAACGGCGTCGGCGAGCCGCGGACTCCCACGACCACCGGCTTCTCGAAGATCGCCGTGATCTGGTTCGACACGGAGTCCCCGAGCACGGTCCCGAGCCGCAGCACGAGCTGCAGCAGCTCGGGATGCTCCCGCCGGTACCGCGCCAGCATCTCCTCGACGAGCCGCTTGTGGTCGGAATAGGCGAACTCCGGGTTTCCGCGAAGGGGGGCGTCCTCGGTGAGCACGGCGGCGTTGTCGGGGTGGTATCCGTACGCCGCGCCGCTGCTGGTCACGATGAGCTTGCGGACCCCGTTCCTCGTGCAGGCAGACAGCACGTTCGCCGTCCCGCCGACGTCCACGGCGTACTGCATCTCGCGCGAACAGCCCGGCGGCGGCGTCACGATCGCGGCGAGGTGGACCACCGTGTCGATCCAGCGGCTCGCGACCACCTCGCTCAGCTCCGGTGCTCGGATGTCGAGGTCGAGGTACTCGACGCCGGACACCCGGTCCGCGGGCGACGGCTCGCGGACGTCGAGGGCGACGATGCGTCGGATGCGCCTCCGATCGGCGGCGAGCGCCCGCACCAGCCGCCGGCCGATCAATCCGCTGGCGCCCGTCACCAACACGGACGGGCCGCCGGTCGGGCTCGTGCCCTGGAGGCGGGCCGGGTCCGTCACGTCCCGGGCTCCTGGTGCATGTCCTTGAACGCCTTCAGATTGGGCGCCCACATGTGCTTCACCGGATCCACGTCGACGTGGATGACCGCGCAGCGTCCCGAAGCGATGGCGCGCTCGATGGCGCCGCGGAGCTGGGCAGGGTCGCCCACCCGCTCGCCATGCGCCCCCATCGATCGCGCCAGCTCGTCGAACCGGATCTCGCCCAGGTCGGCGTTGATGGTCTCGTCGGGTCCGAGCGACTTGAAGAGGAGCGTCTTGAGCGGCTTGAGCGCGAACTGCTGGTTCATCTTCACCATGCCCCACTGGCGGTCGCACAGGACGAGGTAGACGACCGGCAGCGCGTTCCGGACCGCGGTCTCGATCTCCTGCGGGTGGAACCCCATCGCGCCGTCCCCGATGATGCAATAGACCCGCTTGTCGGGGCAGGCCACCTGCGCCCCGAGCGCTTGCGCGACGCCGGCGCCGAGCATTCCCATCTTCGGCGTGCCGATCATCGTGCCCGGCACGCGCACCTCGTGGAAGAACTGCCCCCAGATCGTGCTGTTCCCGCCGTCGTTCACCACCACCGCGTCGTCCCCGAACACCTGCTGGCAGACGTGCGGCACGTGCGCGGAGGTCATGGGCACGCCGCGGTACTCGAGGTGCCTGTCGAGCTCGCGCCGCCGCCCGGCGCACGCCTCGCGCAGCCGCGCCAGCGCCGCGCGGCGCGCCGTTCGATCGATCGGCGCCCCCACGCGCTTCACCTCCTCGACGAGCAGCTGCAGGAACAGCTTCACGTCCGCCCGCACCGGCAGCTCGACCGGGCGGCTGTTTCCGATCACCTCCGCGTCGAGATCGACCTGGATCAGCTTCTGCGCTTCGTAGCTGCCCCAGTACGGCGGCTTGCCCCACCAGTCGGTCTCGCCCAGCCGCGATCCGAGGACGAGCAGCAGGTCCGCGGCCGTGCGCGCCTGCTTCACGGCGTCGAGGTAGATCATCGGGATGACGTGCGGGCGCCGCTCGTCGACCGCCGCCCGCGCGCCCCAGCTGGTCGTGACCGGGGCCTCGATCAGCTCGGCCAGCGCGTGCACCTCTGCGCTCGCTCCCGCGTGCACGACGCCGGAGCCGATGTGCAAGAGCGGCCGCGCCGCCTGCACCAGCATCCGGGCGGCCTCCGCGACCTGCGCGCCGCTCGGGGGGATCGCCGCCCGGGTGCGGTAGCGCTCGGGAGGGCGGAGCCAGTCCGGGTCGGGCTTCGTCGGCGTGTTGAGCACGCTCTCGGGAACGTCGAGGTGGACGACGCCCGGCCTCCCCTCGAAGGAGACGCGGAGGGCGCGACGGAGCAGCTCCGCGAGACGGTCGACCGACGGGACGGCGCAGCTCCACTTGCACATCGGCCGCGTGACCTCGACGTGGGGGAAGTACTGGTACGTCCCGCCGCGATCGGGGTACGTGATGCCCTGCCTCCGCGAGCTGGTCAGCAGCAGGATGCGGTTTCCCTCCGCCTGCTCGACGGCGACCCCGGGGAGGACGTTCGCGACGCCCGGGCCGTTCGAGGCCATGCAGACGCCGAGCTTGCCGCTCAGCCGTGCGTACGCCCCCGCCATGTGGGCGGCCGACGTCTCGTGGCGGGGCGTGACGATGTCGATCCCCGCCGCGCCGAGGGTCGAGTACAGCCCGAAGTAGCTCCCATCGACGATCCCGAAGACCTTGTCCACGCCCTCGGCCGCGAGGAGCCGCGACACGATGGCCCCTCCCGGGATCTTCTCGTTCCCCCCGAGCATCGGAAGTCCCATGAGCGCCTCCCGTGGTGGCGCGGAACGCGCCGCGCGCGGAGCCACTGTGGCAGGATCTCGACCGATCGGTCAACACGCGTTGACCGATCGGTCCAGCCCTGGTACTCAGGATGGATATGCGCAAGCGGCAGGGAGCGGTGCCGGGACGCGCCGTTCGGCGAGCTCCGCGACGGCCGGTGACCGCCGACGCTGCCCTCACCGCGGACCGCATCCGCGAGGCCGCCGACCGCCTGTTCTGCCGGCGCGGCTACGACGCGGTCAGCGTCAACGAGATCGCCGCGGCGGCGCGCACGAAGAAGGCGCTCGTCTTCTACCACTTCGGCACCAAGGAGCGGCTCTTCGAGCGCGTCCTGGAGCGGTACTACCACGCGCACCGCGAGGCGCTCGCGACCTCCTTCGCCGGGGAAGGCACGCTGCCGGTCAGGCTCCACCGCATGGTCGACGCGTACCTCGACTTCATCGTCCACAACCATCGGTATGCGGCGCTCATCCAGCAGCAGACGTCGTCGTCGAGCCTGCACCCGCTCATCGAGCGGAACCTGGCGCCGCTCTTCCGCTGGACGCAGGAGGTCATGCTGGAGGCGGCGCCCTCGACCGGACCGATCGCGGCGCGCCAGTTCTTCGTCACCTTCTCCGGCATCGTCATCAATTACTTCACGTACGCCCCGCTGCTCGCGGACCTGTGGGGCGGCGACCCCATGAGCCCCCGCGCGCTCCAGGAACGGCGCGAGCACGTCCACTGGATGCTGGATGTCGTCCTGGACCGCCTCGAGCGCGCACGAACGGCGCGGCGCAGGAGGTCTTCCTGAGCGACGCGCGCGCCCCGGCCGTGGAGTCGCCCTCGGGCCCTCGCGCGCCGCCGGGCACCGTGCGCACCCCGCTCACCGGGTACCAGAGGAAGCTGATCCTGTTCCTCAGCGTGGCGACGTTCTTCGAGGGCTTCGACTTCTTCGCGCTCGCGCAGATCCTCCCCTCGCTGCGGGCCACGTTCGATCTCGCCGAGGGCGCGGCGGGCGTCCTGGTGGCGGTCATCAACATCGGCCCGATCCTGGCTTATCTATTGGTGCGCCAGGCGGATCGGTGGGGCCGCCGTCCCGTCCTCACCGTGACCATCCTCGGCTACACCTCGCTGACGGTCGTCTCCGGGCTCGCTCCCAACGCATGGGTCTTCGGCGCCGCCCAGCTGGTCGCGCGCATCTTCCTCATCGGCGAGTGGGCGGTGGCGATGATCTACGCCGCCGAGGAATATCCGGCCGACCGGCGCGGGCTGGTGATCGGTGTCATCCAGGCGTGCTCGAGCCTCGGCGCCGTCGTGTGCGCCGGGGTGGTCCCCCTGCTGCTCCGGAGCTCGCTCGGCTGGCGCAGCGTGTTCCTGGTGGGAGGCTTCCCGCTCCTCGCCATCGCGGTCGCGCGGCGTGGGATCCGCGAGACGCGGCGCTTCCTCGATCGCGCCGCCGCTCCCTCCGGCGCCCTGCTGGCCTTCGGCGTGTGGCGCACCCGCTGGCGCGGGCGGCTCGTCCTGCTCGCCGGCATCTGGGCGTTGACGTACATGTGCACGACGACGGCCATGCTCTTCTGGAAGGAGTTCGCCGTCGGCGAGCGGCACTTCACGGACGCGCAGGTGGGCGGCAGCTTCACGCTGGCCGCGCTGATCTCGATGCCGCTCGCGTTCGGGGTCGGAAAGCTGATCGACGCCGCGGGGCGCCGGCGCGCGGCGGTCGTCATCTTCAGCGTCGCTTCCCTGTCCGTCCTCGGCGCGTACACCCTGGAGTCGCGCCTCGCGCTCACGGTGGCGCTGGTGGGAGGCGTCTTCGGGACGACCTCGGTGCTCCCCGTCCTGAACGCCTTCACGACCGAGCTCTTCCCGACCGAGCTTCGCAGCGACGCGTTCGCCTGGGCGAACAACCTGCTCGGCCGCCTCGGCGCGGTGATCGCGCCGCTGGCGGTCGGCGCCGCCGCCGGCCCGTACGGCTGGGGACCGGCGGTGGCCGCCACGAGCGTGTTCCCCCTCGTCGCGCTCGCGCTCATCCTCTGGAAGCTGCCGGAGACCAGCGGCCTCGAGCTCGAGCAGACCAGCGCGCTCCGATGAGACCCATGCCACGAGCGAGCCCGCACGCCGGTACGCGCCGGACCTCCCGCAGGACTCCTCGATGACGACCGCGACCGTGGTGTCGATCCTGGCGGGGACCTGCGTGGGAGGCTTCGTCTCCGGCGTCGCCGGCTTCGCGTTCGCGCTCGTGTCGCTCGGCTTCTGGGTGTGGCTGATCGACCCGCCCCTGATCTCGCCGATGGCGGTCTTCGGATCGTTCGTCGCGCAGGTGCTGTCGCTGGGCGCCATCCGGCGCCGCATGCAGTGGCGCCGCCTCGCGCCGTTCCTCGCCGGCGGCGTGCTGGGCGTGCCGATCGGCGCGGCCCTCCTCCAGCACGTCGACCTCGTCACGTTCCGGCTGACCGTCGGTGCGATCCTGGTCGCGTACTGCTCGTACATGCTGCTCGCCCCGAAGCTCGCGCCCATCGACTTCGGGGGTCGGCTCGCCGACGGTTGCGTCGGGCTGATCGGCGGGACGATGGGCGGTCTCGCGGGCTTGACCGGGCCGGCACCGACGATCTGGTGCAACCTCCGCGGATGGGACAAGGACACCCAGAGGTCCGTCTTCCAGACGTTCAACCTGGCGATGCAGGCGATCGCGCTCGTCACGTACGGCGTCAACGGGGCGCTCACCCGTCCGGTGCTGGCGATGTTCGGGGTCATGCTGCCGGCCATCGTCGTCCCGGTGTGGCTCGGCGCGCGCGTCTACGCGCGGATCGACGACCGGACGTTCAGGCGGATCGTCATGGCGCTCCTGCTCCTCTCCGGAGCGCTGCTCCTCGCGTCGAGCGCGATCGCGACCCGCAGCCAGTGAGCCGGCGTGGCGGCGCCCGCGTCACCGGCGGGACCAGCGAGCGCCCGCAGGCCTTGCACGGGCAGTTGCGACGGCCGATCTTCGCTCGTTACGTAGGGGACCGGAGGCTCCGATGACACTGCCGACTGCCAATCCCGCCCCGGGCTTCACGAAGTATCCTGGTCATCGCATCACGACGAAGCCTGCACGGGTGCACGTGCAGATCACGTTCAAGGGCGAGATGATCGCCGATACCCGGGATGCGGTTCAGCTCGAAGAGGCGATGGGCGGCAGCACCGTGTCCCCGATCGTCTACTACATCCCTCGCAAGGACGTGAAGATGGACCGGCTCGTCCGCACGAGCCATCATACGTACTGTCCGTTCAAGGGCGACGCATCGTACTACTCGTTGAAGCACGGGCCGGAGAATGCGGTCTGGAGCTACGAGCAGCCGTACGACGAGATGTCGGCGATCAAGGATCTGCTCGCGTTCTACCCCGACAAGGTCGATTCGATCGCCGTCGTTGCCGAATGACGGCGGCCATGCCGAGGGCCGGCTCGGGTGGCGAGACGGCGCCCCGCCCCTCATTCGTCCAATGGCTGGACGACAGCGACCGGGCCGGGGAACCCCGTCCCCCGGCCCGGGCCTCTACTCGAGCTCTGCTCTGCGCCTCAGCTCCCCGACCCCGCCGACCCGGCGTTCCGCACGCCGAGGTCGAACGCGAGCTTGCCGGTCTTCTCGATCTCCGAGACGACCTTGTCGCCCGTCTTGAGCCAGTTCTGATGCTCCGGCGGCTTGCCGTTGATGACGCCCTCGGGTGTGCCCGTGTAGATGATGTCGCCCGGCTCGAGGGTCATGTGCTGGGAGGCGTAGCTCACGAGGTCCGCGCACGAGTAGATCATGTCGCTCGTGTTGGACGACTGGACCTGCTCGCCGTTCACCCAGCACTGGATCTTGAGGTTCTGCGGGTCGCCCACGAGGTCGGCGCTCACGATCCACGGGCCCACCACGCCGAAGCCGTCGCAGGTCTTCCCGA
Source organism: Anaeromyxobacter sp. (assembly GCA_036523995.1). Classification (GTDB taxonomy): domain Bacteria; phylum Myxococcota; class Myxococcia; order Myxococcales; family Anaeromyxobacteraceae; genus Anaeromyxobacter. Next base: position 2,162 of record DATDDC010000426.1, on the reverse strand, counting down.
GCATCCACTGCGTCGTCTTGTTCTGCAGGTCGCGGGCGCTGAAGTCGTTCCCGGTGGCGTAGCCGAAGACGTGGGAGAGCGCGTCGGCGGAGCTCACGTCCTGGGCACGCTTGCCGATGACGACGACCAGCTCGGTCTCGTAGTCGAACTTCTTCGCCACCTTGGTGGGCAGCGGGACCGTGCCGCCGTGGCCGAGGAGCGAGTTGTTGAACTTGTTGAAGAAGGTGGGGGACGTGGGCGTCGGCGCCTTCACCTCGGCGATGTGCTTCCGGTAGTTGAGGCCCATCATCAGGATCTTCTCGGGGCGGGTCACGGCGGGGCCGAAGCGGACGTCGGCCTCCTGGATGAGCGCGGTCTTCTTGCCCGACTCGGCCTCAGCCACGAGCTCGCGCAGGGCGGCGACGCCGGTGCCCCGGATCACGTCGTCGGTGGTCGCCGGCAGCCCCTTGCGGCCCTTCGCGGCCGCGGCCACGTCGAGCACGCCCTTCGACGTCTTCACTCCGAGCGATACGGATCCGTTCTTTCCGCGGATGTTGCAGATGGTGAGGCCCTTGGCGTTCTGCTCGGGGCGCGCGGACTTCGAGCCGCCCTCGGCGGCCTCGGCCTGTCCGCCGACGCCTGCGAGCGCGATCGCGCCGGCGGCGGTCTTCAAGAACGTTCGCCTGGTGGATGCCATGGTGTTCTCCTTTGCGGGGTTCGTGCGGGGTACGATCCGTGAATGTGGCGCGATGCGACCGTCGGCGAAACAGGCCGACCCACAAAGGTCCGATGCGCCGCGTCGCGAATGCGGGCGGGGCGAATGTCACGCCCCGCGCAGGTCCCTCCGACCGAGGCCGGATATCCCTCGATGATGGGGATCCCGGGCGAATCGCTGAACGGCGTGCTCTCCGCGAACGAGCTGCTCACGCGCTGCAACCTCATGCGGGCGCGCGACTTCCCGCTCTTCGACACGCCGCCCGCCGCCGGCCGCCAGGTGGCGGTCATCGGCTCGGGCAACACCGCCATGGACGCGCTGCGCGTGAGCCTGCGGCTCGGCGCGGACAAGGTGCACTGCATCTACCGGCGGTCGCGCACCGAATGCCCGGCGCGCGCCGAGGAGCTGCACCACGCCGAAGAGGAAGGCATCGAGTTCAACTGGCTCACCAACCCGGTCGAGATCCTGGGAGACGAGAAAGGCAACGTTCGCGCGATGCGCTGCATCAAGATGGAGCTCGGCGAGCCCGACGACTCCGGCCGCCGCCGGCCGGTGCCCGTGGCGGGAAGCGAGTTCGAGTTCCCGGTCGACGTCGTCGTCTACGCGATCGGCACCAACGCCAACCCGATCATCGGCCAGACCTCGAAGATCAAGCTCAACAAGCGCGGCTACATCCAGGCCGACGCCGACCTCGCCACCTCCATGGCGGGCGTCTACGCCGGCGGCGACATCGTCACCGGCGCGGCGACCGTCATCCAGGCGATGGGCGCCGGGCGCAAGGCGGCCGCGAGCATCAGGAATTATCTGGGACTGGGAGGGGGCGCTCCCTCCGCTGACCGGATCTTTGGTATCCCCGCCGACCAGCGCAACTTCGCCCGCATCCGCTGCCCATGAAGAAAGCCATCACCCTCAAAGAGCACATCGTCGAGATCATCAGCGATTCGGGCGAAGGCGCCCAGCGCTGCGGCCAGGCGCTCGGCGCCATCGCGGCGCAGATGGGCAACGGCATCTGGACGACAGAGATCATCCCGGCGGAGATCCGGCCGCCCGCGCGCAGCGTCGCCGGCGCCTCGGGCAACCGGATCCGGATCGGATCGAAGTACATCACGAACGGCGGCGACGAAAGCGACCTGGTCGTCGCGTTCAACGAGCAGGTGCTGCTCGGCCGCGTCCGCGCTAGAGAGCTCAAGGCCGGCTGCACGATCCTGCTCGAGAACATGTGGCGCACGAACGACGACCCGAAGATCGTCGCTGCCTATGTCGAGACGCACGCGCGGCTGGTCGCGGCCGGCTATAACGTCCTCGAAATTCCGATGGAGCAGGAGTGCCGGACACTGGTGTCGGATGCGCGTCGGGGCAAGAACATGTTCGCGCTCGGAATGCTGTGCCGGATCTACAGCTTCGATCCCGAGCTCGCCGCCGACCAGATCGCGCTCACGTTCGGCAAGAAGGACAAGAGCGTGATCGA
>DATDDC010000425.1:0-5352 GCA_036523995.1 Anaeromyxobacter sp. | reverse complement strand
CCGACCCGGACCCCGACCTCGACCTCGACCCCGACCTCGACCCCGACCTCGACCCCGACCTCGACCCGGACCTCGACCCCGACCGCGACCCCGACCGGGCCGGCCGCGAGCACGGCACTCACGGCGCCCGAGCCCGAATGGAAGGAGGCGTCCCCGCCCGCCACGCCCGAGGAGCGCGCCGCGCGTCGCAAGCGCCTCGCCATCCGCCTGGACGCGCTCCTCCCGCGGGTCCATCCCTCCACGCGCGGTCAGCTCGAGGAGCGCGGCCGCGCGACGGCGGAGGAGGCGCTCGAGCTCTGGCCGCGCGCGTACCAGGACCGCACCCGGGTTCGCAGCGTGGCGGACCTCCGCCCCGGCGAGGAGGGGATCGTCCTCGCCACCGTCTCGGGCGTCCGCGGGCAGCGCATGCGCAGCGGCCGCCCCATGCTCAAGGTCGCAGCCTCGGACGCGAGCGGTGGGCTCGATCTCGTCTTCTTCAACGCGCCGCCCTGGCGCCTGAAGCAGTTCCAGAAGGGAGACTCGCTCCTCGCCTGGGGAAAGGTGATGGAGGGCTTCGGGCGGCGCCGCCAGATGGCGCAGCCGGAGGTCGAGAAGGTGGCCTCGGGCGACTCGGCCAGCTTCGGCCGCATCGTGCCGGTCTACCCGGGGCCGGCGGACTACCAGCACCCGGCGCTGCGGCGGCTCATGAAGCGGCTCGTGGACGAGCTCGCGCCGCTCGCGCCGGACGATCTCCCGCCGGAGGTGCGCGCCCGGCGGCGGCTCCTCTCCCGGGCCCGCGCGCTGCGGGAGGCGCACTTCCCCCCCCAGGGCACGGACGTCGCGCTGGCGGCCGCTCGGGCCACGCCCGCCTTCCGGCGGCTCGTCTTCGAGGAGCTGTTCTTCCTGCAGCTCGCCCTCGCCCTGCGGCGCCGCGGCGTCCGCACCGAGCCCGGCATCGTCTTCGACGCCTCCGCGGAGGCCGTCCGCCGGGCCGTCTCGCGCCTGCCCTTCGAGCTCACGCGGGATCAGGCGAGGACGCTCGGGGAGATCGCCGCGGACATGGGCCGGCCCGAGCCCATGAACCGGCTCCTCCAGGGCGACGTGGGGAGCGGGAAGACGGCGGTGGCGTTCGCGGCCATGATGCTCGCGGTCGAGTCCGGCTGGCAGGCCGCGCTCATGGTGCCGACGGAGATCCTGGCGGAGCAGCACGCGCGCACGCTCGGCGGGTGGCTCCAGGGGAGCGGCGTCGAGGTGGCGCTCGTCGGCGCCACGGCCCGCGGGAAGGCCCAGCGCGCCGCCCGCGCCGCCGTGGCCGACGGCCGCGCGCGCATCGCGGTGGGGACGCACGCGCTCCTCGAGGAGGACGTCGCCTTCGAGAAGCTCGGCCTCGCCGTGGTGGACGAGCAGCACCGCTTCGGCGTCATGCAACGGCTCGCGCTCATCGCGAAGGGCCGGCGGCCGGACGTGCTCGTGCTCACGGCGACCCCCATCCCGCGGACGCTGGCGCTCGCCTTCTACGGCGACCTCGATCACTCCCGCATCCGCGAGATGCCGCCCGGCCGGCTGCCGGTCGCCACGAAGGTCTACGGAGACTCGCAGCGGAAGGCGGCCTACGAGGTGGCGCGGCGCGAGCTCGACGCCGGGCGCCAGGCCTTCGTCGTCTACCCGCTCGTCGCCGAGTCCGCGAAGACCGACCTCGCCGACGCCACGAGCGGCGCCGCGCGGCTCGAGAAGGACCTGCCCGGGCATGCCATCGGCCTCCTCCACGGCCAGATGAAGGCCGACGAGAAGCGCGCCGTGATGGAGCGCTTCCGAGCGGGAGAGATCCACGTGCTCGTGGCCACGACCGTCGTGGAGGTCGGCGTGGACGTCCCGAACGCCACCGTGATGATCGTGGAGCACGCCGAGCGTTTCGGGCTCTCCCAGCTCCACCAGCTCCGCGGCCGCGTCGGGCGCGGGGCCGCCCAGAGCCACTGCCTCCTCATCGCCCATCACCGCCGGGCGGGCGACGACGCCCGGGAACGGCTCCGCGCCATCGAGCGGACGCACGACGGCTTCGAGCTGGCGCGCGAGGACCTCCGCATCCGCGGGCAGGGGGAGATGCTCGGGACCCGGCAGTCGGGCCAGACGCCGTTCGAGATCGCCGATCTGTACCGGGACGAGGCCATCCTCGAGGAGGCGCGCGAGGAGGCGTTCCGGCTCGTCGAGGAGGACCCCCGGCTGTCGCGGCCGGAGCACCGGGCCGCCGCGGAGGCGCTCCGCCTGCGCTGGGCCGAGCGGCTCTCCCTCGCGCAGGTGGGCTGAGGCGGCTTATCATCCGATCGTGAGCGCGGCGCTCGCCGCCTTCCTGCGGCACTCCGGCATCCGCGACGAGCGGGTGCTCGCCGCGATCGCGCAGATCCCGCGGGACCGCTTCGTTCCGGAGTCGGCCCGGGACGACGCGGAAGCGGACCGGCCCCTCCCCATCGGCTTCGGGCAGACCATCTCGCAGCCCTACGTCGCCGCCTACATGACGGAGAGCCTCCGCCTCTCCGGCGTGGAGCGCGTGCTCGAGGTAGGCACCGGCTCCGGGTACCAGACCGCGCTCCTCGCGTACCTCGCCGAGGAGGTCTTCTCGATCGAGATCGTGGCGGAGCTCTCGCAGCGCGCGCGGCGCGTCCTCGACGAGCTGGGCATCGCCAACGTCCACCTGCGCACCGGCGACGGCGCGCTCGGCTGGCCGCAGGAGGCTCCCTTCGACCGCATCATCGTCACCGCGGCGGCGCCGGAGGTCCCCCGCGACCTCATGGACCAGCTCGCCGCCGGCGGCCGCATGATCATCCCCGTGGGCGAGGACCTCGACGTCCAGTGGCTGCGCGTCATCGACAAGGGGAACGACGGCGCCCACGTCGAGGCGAACCTCCTCCCCGTTCGGTTCGTGCCGCTCACCCACGACGTGAGGTGACCACACCGGCGCCTTCAGCCGCCGGGGCGCGCCGCCTCGCACCATCCAGATCGTCTACACTCCTGGGGCGATGATCGTCTGTCCCGTTTGCGAGCACACGCAGGCCCAGGGCGCGGAGTGCGAGGTGTGCGGGAAGAAGCTCCTGCACGGCGCGGCCGCGATCCCGTTCGTCCCGCCCGTCGAGGGGCTCGAGCACACCCGCCACGCCGACGTCGATGCCAGCGCGCCGCTCCTTCCGGAGCTCGAGCCGACGCGCCAGGCGGCCGTCGAGGCGTGGTCGGATCCGGCGCCGGACCTCGATCCCGGCCGCGCGGCCCCCGTCGACGTGGCGGACGATCCCGTGCCCGACCTGGAGCGCTCGCAGGAGGGCCTGCCCGCCGACGCGCCCACCGCCGTGCCGGCCATCGTGACCTGCCGGTACTGCCGCACCCCTTCGCTCCCCGGCGAGCACGTCTGCGGAAGGTGCGGCATGCGGCTTCCCGTGTTCGAGGAGCGGGCGCCGGAGGCGGAGCCGGCGGGCCGCCGCTGCGGCTGCGGCGCCCTCGTCACGGGCCCGCTCTGCCCGATCTGCGGCGCGCGGCTCGCCTGACCGCGCTGCCGTTGCCCAAGCCCCGCGAGGTCGGCCTCAGGCGCCGATCTCGTCGCCGAGCGCCCGCGCCTCGGCGAGGAGCGGGTCCGCCGCATCCGCCTCCGACCACTCCGCGAAGAACCGGAGAAGCGCCTCCCGCGCGCCCGCCGCGTCGCCCATCCGGGAGCGAAGCCGCGCGAGGAGGACCAGGCCGCGCGGGTGCGTCCAGCTCCGCCACATCATGCGCGGCACGTAGAGGCGCTCGCAGCGCTCGATCGCGTCGATGGCCTCGGCGTCGAGCCCGGCGCGCGCCGCCAGGTCCGCGAGGAGGTAGAGCGGCGCGAGGCGCCACACCGACATCGGGCTCTCGGCGCAGGCGGAGCGGAGCAGGCCCAGGGCGCGCTCCCGCGCTCCGGCGTTCCAGGCCGCGAGGGCCTCGTGCGCGCGCGCCAGGATCGATCCGCGGGGGAGGTGAGGCGCGAGCCGCTCCGCGCCCTCGCGGTCGCCGAGCCAGGCGAGCGCCGGCGCAAGCTCCGCGGCGGCGCGCGGATCGATGTCGAGGAGCGCCTCGGACTCCGCGCGGACCGGGGCGGGATCCCCGTCGCCGAGGAGGTAGTCGGCGCGCACGCCGTGGTAGTTGGCGTCCCGGGCGACCTCGGGGACGGCGCGCGCCAGCGCGTCGAGGTGGGCGAGCCCCGCGCGGCGCCTGCCCCGGTAGGCCTCGAGCCCGGCGAGGGCGTAGAAGCCGATGCGCCGGACGGGGCTGCCTGGCTCCGCGAAGGCGCGGGCGGGCGCCTCCGCCTCGGCGTAGCGGCCCTGGAAGACGATGGCGCCGAGGAGGTCCTGCTGCGCCACGAGGCCGGCCCCGAGGCCCAGGCCCCGCTGCGCGGCGGCCTCCGACGCGGCGGCGTCGCCGAGCCATCCGTGCCCGATGGCGAGGGCGTGCAGCGTGACCGGCGACGGCGCCTCCGCCCAGCGCCTCATCCAGGCGCGGAGGGCGTCGATGCGCCCGAGCGCGCCGAGCGCCTCGGCGAGCTGTCCGGGGGCCCACCCCGGCTGCGGATCGAGGGCGATGGCGCGCTCGAAGCACGGGATGGAGAGCTCGAGCTCGTCCTGGTGGCGCAGGAGATCGCCCATCTCGTAGAACGCGCGCGGGTCCTCCGGGAAGCGCTCCATGGCCTCGCGGAAGACGGCGAGCGCCTCGGCATCCCTCCCGCGGAGGTGCGCGGCGAATGCGCGGATGAGGAGCTGGCCGAGCGGCGGGGCCCGGTCCCTGTGGCGCACCGCGCGGGCGATGGCCGAGCGCTGCTCCGCGAGCGTCCCGCCGAAGCGGCGCGTCCAGACGGCGAGCTGGTAGTGCGCGACCGCCAGCGTCGGGTCGAGGGCCACGGCGCGGCGGTAGTGATCGGCGCAGTCCTGGCCGAAGACCGGGCGCGCCTGGCACTCCTCGCCGCGGAAGAAGTGACGGAGGGCCTCGACGGTGGCGGGGGATCCGGCGGCGGGCGCGCTCGCGGCACGGCGGGGCGATCGATCGAGGGCCTCCGCCGCGCGGGCGAGGGCATCGGCGAGGGCCGCGGCATCGGGGAAGCGCAGGGCGGGATCCGCGGCGGCGCAGCGCGCGGCCAGATCGGCGAGCGCCGAGGGGATGCGGGCGTGGGCGAGGAGCGCCGGGACTGCGCCCTCTCCGGCGTCGGCCGGGCGCGCCCCCGTGACCATCTCCGCGAGGAGCACGCCGACCGCGTACACGTCGGTGCGGGCGTCGCCCGGCTCTCCCCGGCGCTGCTCCGGCGCCATGTAGCCGGGCGTACCGCTCCCCGCGGGGCCGCCGGCGCCGAACACCTGCGCCAGGCCGAAGTCGAGG
>DATDDC010000424.1:0-2414 GCA_036523995.1 Anaeromyxobacter sp. | reverse complement strand
GCCGGGTCCCCCGCCGGAGCGCCCGAGAGGTCCCCGTCCGCGAGCCAGCCCTCGTCGCGCAGCGCCTCCAGGGAGACGAGGAGCGGATTCCCGGCGCGGCCGGAGAGCGCCTGGTACGGCGAGTCGGCGTAGCCGGTAGGCCCGAGCGGCAGCACCTGCCAGAGCCGCTGCCGCGCGGAGGCGAGCCAGTCCGCGAAGCGGTGCGCGGCGGCCCCGAGGTCGCCCGCGCCGTGCGGGCCGGGCAGGGAGGTGGGGTGCAGGAGGATCCCGCTGCGCCGCTCGCGCATGGCCCCTCGCCCTAGAGGTGGTGGATGCGATCGCTCCGGCCGCGCTCCCCGGGGCCGTCCTGCCGCTCCTCGTCCTTGCGCTCGAGCATGCGGGCGACGGCGTCGCGCGCGCCGAGCCCGACGGCGAGGGCCGCGGCGAGCACCGCCCCGCCGATCAGGATCGAGAAGGCGATGGTGGGGAGCGCACCGCCGATGCCGGCGTGCTGGAGCGCCATGGCGGCCGCCAGCGTGATGACCACCCACTTCACGCCCCAGGCGACGAGGCGGGCCTGGCGGATGCCCTGGTTCACCGCGCCGATGAGGACGCCGCGCTCGAGGAACCGCGCCACGCCGATGCCCACGAGCACGATCAGCGCGCCCACCACGATGCGCGGCAGGAAGGCGAGGATGGAGAGGCCGAGGGCGCTCGTCGTGGACGCGCCCAGCACCGCGAGGGCCACGGCCACGCCCGCCGCGATCACGAACCAGAAGCCGCCCTGCGCCACGATCGCGGAGGGCTCGTGCCCCGGCCGCGGCGGGCCGCCGGACGTCATGCCCCATTCGCGCGCGCGCCGATCGAAGCCGATGCGGCCGAGCGCGAAGCGGAGCACGAGGCGCACCGCGAAGGCGAGGCCCACCGCGCCGAGCACGACCACGGCCATCGCCACGATGCCGGGGAGGTCCTCGGCGAGCACGGACCCGAGCCGGCTCATCGCCTCCCGGAACACCCACTGGATGCGTTCCCACATGGCTCTCTCCTCAGGGCGTGAAGCGGTCCGGCCAGCGCCAGCGCGAGATGAGGTACGGCTTCTCCGCCTCGAAGGCGGCGGCGACGTGCTCGATGCGCTCCTCCGTCCGGACGCCATCGAGCTCGGCCACCTCGTTCACGAAGCTCGCCAGCCAGCCCATGTAGATGGGGGTGAGCGAGCGGAGGAGCTGGAGGCGATCCATCACCTTCACGCGCCAGCCCACCGCGAAGTCGTAGACGACGCGCGCCCAGATCGCGTCGGGCATGCGGAAGGCCTCGGGCGGATCGCGCGGGACGCGCTGGAGCGCCAGCATCGTGTTCGGCGGCAGGACCACGCTCCACAGGCTGCGCAGGTCGCGCCAGCCGAGCTCGAAGGCGGCCACGAGCGGGGCGGGCGCCGGCGGCGGGGCGGTCTCGCCGGGGAGGTGCTCGTCGCCGTAGGTCGCGACCGGGCAGGAGCCGCGGACGCGCTGCCAGCGCGCGGCGTGGAGATCCATCTCGTGGAAGAGCGTGCCGAGCACCTTGGCGAGCGCGTCCGCCACGTCCGCGGGCTGCGCCTGCGGCACGGGCCGCGGCCCGAGGAACACCTGGGCGCACCGGCACTCGCGCACGAGCGCCTTGGCGATGACCCACAGCTCGGATCCCGCGTGCGCGGGATCGCTGCGCCAGCCGTCGTCCGAGGAGAGGTGCTCCACCAGGCGGCGCGAGAGGACCATCTCGGTTCCGAGCGGCTGGCGGATGCGCTGGCCGAAGAGCGCGCGCGTGAGCGGGTAGACGAGCCCCGACACGAGGACGCCGTCGAAGCGGCGCCGCGCGTAGGAGGGCGCCACGAGGTCGGCCGCGCCCGAGAGCACCGGGTCGAGGAGCGTGCGAAGCCATCCCGGATCCGCCGGCCGCGGCATCGGCTCGAGGAGCGCGCAGGCGGGGGCGCGCAGCTCGTTCGCGACATCGAGGAGCGCGTGCAGCGCCGCCTCCGGGCCCGCGCCGCCGGCGTGGATGGCCGGCGGCGGCCGTCCGTCCGCGGCCGGCAGGAGGCGCGTCCCGGGCTCGACGGTGCCCGCCGGGTTGGCCGCGAGCACGACCGCGAGCGAAGGGCGCTCGGGGAACGCGGCGCGGAGGCCCGCCTGGAGGGCGAGGGCCGCCTCGCCTGCCGCATCGCGATGGCCGTCGGAGGCGAGGCCGACGACGAACTCGGCCGCCAGCGCCTCCTCGGCTCGCGACGGGTCTAGCACGGCGCTCAACAAGGTAGCGCCGCGCGGGGAAACGCTCACGGGTCCGCCTGGGGCGCGAGAGACGCTGCGCGAGGGGTGCGATGTCGCCGCACCCCGGCATCTAAGCGGGGGGGCACTCGGGCTTCGCCCTCGCGCCCCCCCGATCCCCCCGCTCGGCTCCGGCCAGCC
>DATDDC010000423.1:0-13735 GCA_036523995.1 Anaeromyxobacter sp. | reverse complement strand
GCCGGCGGCGGCGGGATCGGCGCCGGCTGCGCGCCCGCCGGAAACGCGAAGAGGGCGTCGTCGAGCGGCACGTTCCCGGCCGCCCGCAGGACCGTGATGCGCTGGTTCCTCGCGCCACCCTTCGGCCCGGCCTCGATCGAGAAGGGCAGGAGGACACCCTCGACGGGCTCGTAGCTCCCGAGGTCGCGCTCCTCGATCACCTCGACCCCGCGCACGCGCCTCCGGGTCTCGACGCGGATCTCGAGGAAGCGGTCCGGATCGAGATAGACGTACTCGACGTCGCCGTCCGGCCGCGTCACCTGGATCTTGTGCGCCTCGGTGCCGTCCACGTCCTCCGTGCCGAGGTAGGCGAGGACGTTGCCCTGCTCCTTCGCGGCGACGAGCGGGCCGTCGAGGTCGGCGTCGCGCGCGAGCGGCTTCGCGTCGTCCGACGCCAGGCGGTCCGGCTCGCGCCGTCCGAAGAACGGGTTCACCTGCCAGCCGCCGCGCCCGTCGAAGGCGCGGATCGCGGTGAGGCCCTGCACCGAGCCCTCCGCCCGGATCATCCCCGGCCGCTTCACGAGCTTCGTCCAGGCCAGCTCGAAGCCGTCGGACTCGCCGAACACGATCTTGCCCGTGAGCTGCAGGGAGCGGAGCGCGGCGATGCGCTCGCGGCCGCCGCGCGCCTCGAGGTTCCGGGCGAGGAGCTCTTCCAGGGTGGCGCCCCGAGCGCTCGGTGCCCCGAGCGCGAGCGCCGCAGCGATCGCGACGGCCTTCCGCATGCTGGCCTCCAGTCGAGGGAGCCATCATGCCAGAGGCGGGGCGGCGAGCGGTTCTTCGCCGGGGCGAGGTGCGCGCGTCCTCGCCTCACCCCACCCCGATCTTCCCCTCCGGGGTCGTGGCTCGGCAGCCGCGAGGCGCGGGGAGAGGCGCGACGAGCCGCGGAGTGCGACACTCGGCGGCATGACCACCGTCCGCGCGTCCGTCGTCCAGGCCGCTCCCGCCCCGTTCGACCGGGAGAGGACGCTCGAGAAGCTCCGCGCCCTCGCGGCCGACGCCGCGCGCGACCGGGCCCAGCTCGTGCTCTTTCCGGAGGCCTTCGTCTCCGGATATCCGAAGGGGCTCGACTTCGGCGCCCGCGTCGGGAGCCGGACGCCGGAGGGGCGCGAGGACTTTCGCCGCTACTTCGAGAGCGCCGTGGACGTCCCCGGACCGGCCGTCGACTTCCTCGGCAAGGTGGCCCGCGAGAACCGCCTCCACCTCGCCGTGGGCGTGATCGAGCGCGACGGCGGGACGCTCTACTGCACGGTCCTCTTCTTCGGGCCGGACGGCGCGTACATGGGCAAGCACCGCAAGCTCATGCCCACCGCGATGGAGCGGCTCATCTGGGGGTTCGGGGACGGGTCCACGCTCCCGGTGTTCGACACGCCCATCGGCCGGATGGGCGCCGTCATCTGCTGGGAGAACTACATGCCGCTCCTGCGCACGGCCATGTACGCGAAGGGCGTGCAGCTCTATCTCGCGCCCACCGCCGACGATCGCGACACGTGGCCGCCGTCCATGCAGCACGTGGCGCTCGAGGGCCGCTGCTTCGTGCTCTCCGCCAACCAGTTCACGCGGCGCGGAGACTTCCCCGAGAGCTACGCCGCGGTGCAGGGAAACGACCCGCAGACCGTGATCTCGCGCGGCGCGAGCTGCATCGTGAGCCCGCTCGGGAAGTTCCTCGCCGGCCCGACCTTCGGCGCCGAGGCGATCCTCACGGCCGATCTCGACCTGGCGGACGTGGTCCGGGCCAAGCTCGATTTCGACGTCACGGGACACTACGCCCGGCCGGACGTGTTTCGCCTCACCGTGAACGAGGCGCCGGCGCCGCCCGTGACGTTCCTCCGTCCGCCCCCCGGCCGGGCGGATGCGGAGGCGGAGCCGGAGCGCTCCGGCCGCGGCCCGAACGGCTCCTGACGGCGCGGGGAGGACGCGGGAACGTCCCTCGCAAGCGGCGAGGGCGGGGCGGGCGGTGCGGCGCATGGCCTCGACCGGCCCCGGTCACACCGCGGCCCCTCCGTCGTCTCACCGGGAGCGGAGGGCGTTCGTCCGTTCACCGCAAGGGGGAGGGTCCATGATCTCGACGGCTGTTCGCGCCGCGCTCGCCGTCGCGGCGCTGGCGATGGCGGGGTGCTGCAGCATCCCGAAGTACGAGCCCACCTACTGGAACGGCGACAGCACGGTGAGGTGCTCGAACAACTGCTACAACTACGGAAACAACAAGCGGACGGACAACTTCGCGCAGCCCGGATACGCCTCGGGCCAGACCGCCGCCCAGATGGCCTGCAAGGACGTGTGGGACGCGGCGGTCCGCGACGGCATCGATCCGCTTCCGGCCTCCGGGAAGTGTCCCGCGAGCTCGTGCAGCACGCAGGACAAGCTCGCGCTCGTCGTGGCCCCGGGCCACGATTACCACTGGTACCGGCAGGGCCAGGACGGCATGTGGACGCACAAGCCGGGCCACACGCCGGCCACGAACCACGACAACGCCGGCCAGCCCATCACCGACCCTGCGACCGCCGCGCGCGGGCAGTACACCGACTTCTGCGGCTACATGTGCTCGTGCTCGGACGCGCAGCAGGGCAAGGGGCACGAGAACATCAAGGGAGGGAGCCCGCCATGCTCGTGGTGAATCGCTCGAGGGTGCTCTCCTTCCCGGCCCGTGCGCTCGCGCTGGGCCTGCTCGCCGGCTGCGCGGGCGCGTCGGCGAGCGCGCCGGCGGCCGCCGCGGAGGCGCGGGTGGTGCGCGTGACGCTCCTCCTCTACTCCGGGCGTCCGAACCCGACGCTCGACGTCGAGCCCGCCGTCGCCGAGGCGCGGATCCGCCCCGGCTTCGCCGCGACGAAGGCCGTCGAGTCCGCCCGGCCGGGGGAGACGGTGGTGCCGAGCAAGCTCGGCTACGCCGGCATCGTCGTCGAGAACCTCGCGAACGTCCCGGGCCTTCCGCGGACGTTCCTCGTGTACCGGAACCGCGTCGAGGCGAGGGACGACGGAAAGGTGGCCATCCGCGCCGCGGACGACGCCGCTCTCGAGGATGCGCTCGTGCAGCTCGCCCTCGAGCGGAAGGCGATCGACGAGAAGGCGCTGGAGTGGATCCGCGCGAGGTGAAGCCGCTCCGCGGGGCCGCGAGGTCTGCGGCCCCGCGCCCGCTCCTCTCGGTCCGCCGCCGGCCTCCTCTGCGCCTCAGGTCGCGAGGCGCCCGCAGCCGCTCGACGACGAGGACCGGGCCGGCATATCGTCGGCGCCGGATCTTCACTCGGCCGAGCCGACGCCCGGAGACGTCATGCGAACGCGCCTGCCAGTGCTCGTCTCCGTCGCCTGCCTCGCCCTCGTCGCGACGACGGCAGGCGCCGCGCCCGCCGATCCCGCCACGGCGCCGGCCGTCCTCGCCGCCGCCGCGCGCGAGGGGAAGCTCGTCGTGTACTCCTCGACCGACGCGGCCTACGCCTCGCCGCTGCTCAAGGACTTCCAGGCGCTCCACCCTGAGATCCAGGTGGATTACCACGACCTCCAGACGCGCGAGGTCTACAACCGCTTCATCGCGGAGGTGGCGGCGGGGTCCGGGACCGCCGATCTCCTCTGGAACTCCGCGATGGACCTCCAGATGAAGCTCGCCGTCGACGGATACGCCGAGGAGTACGCGAGCCCGGAGGGCCGGCACCTGCCGGCGTGGGCGATCTGGAGGGACCGGGCGTTCGGCACGACCTACGAGCCCATCGTCTTCGTCTACAACCGCAGGCTCCTCGCGGCCGCCGACGTTCCCCAGTCCCACGCCGACCTGCGCAAGATCGCCGCCTCGAGCGCCGATCGCTTCGCCGGGAAGGTGATCATCCTCGACCCCGGCGTGAGCTCCCTCGGCTTCCTGCTCCTCAACGAGGACGCCCGCGCCGACGCCGCGTTCGACGAGACCGTGCGCGCGCACGGCCGCATCCGCACGAGGGGCGGCGCGGCGACGGGGGTCATGCTGGAGCGGATCCTCTCCGGGGAGCAGCTCGTCGGCCTCAACCTCATCGGCTCGTACGCGCTCGCGAAGCAGGAGAAGGATCCGAACGTCGGGATCGTCTACCCGCGCGATTACACGCTCGTCATCACCCGCATCGCGCTCATCCCCAAGGCCGCGAAGCACCCCGCCGCCGCGAAGGTCTTCCTCGACTACCTCCTCTCCGCGCGCGGCCAGGACGCGATGAGCCGGGTGCACCTCTTCGCCATCCGCCCGGACGTCTCCGGGGACGCGACCGTCGCCGCGCTCCAGAAGATGCTCGGCCCGGCGCTGCGCCCCATCGCCGTGAGCCCGCAGATCCTCGACGGGCTGGAGCCCGCGAACCGCACCGCCCTCCTCGCGAAGTGGCAGGGGGCCGTGGGCGGGCGGTGACGGGCTGGCGCCGGCCCCGGAGCCGCTCGGAGGACTCGACCTTGCCGAACCCCGAACACGTCTTCGATCGAGTCCGCGCCATGTGCCTCGCGCTCCCCGAGACGCAGGAGGTCACGGCGTGGGGCCACCCGAACTTCAAGGCCGGCAAGAAGACCTTCGTGGCGTTCGAGCAGTACGGCGGCCGGCCGAGCGTCGCGTTCCGCGTGCGCGAGGACGACGTGCTCGCGCTCCTCGCCGATCGGCGATTCTTGGCGCCGCGGTTCCGAGGGTGGATCTGCCTCGCCATCGATGGCCGCGTCGACTGGGGAGAGATCGAGCGGCTCGTGGCCGGAAGCTACCGGCTCGTCGCGCCGGCGCGCCTCGCGGCGGCCATGCCCCAGGCCCCACCGCGCGGGCGCCGCTCGCCCAGGGCGCCGCTGGTCACGACACGGGCGCTCGATCGTGAGGCCAAGCGCCCGCGAGGAGGAAGCGACACCCCGATTCGAACGGGGGACCTACTGATTACGAACCACGAAAAGGGCCTCGGCCGGTGTAGGGGCAGACCTGATTCCCGCTGACCGGTCGCCCCGCGGCTCTCGCGCCTGCGGCGCTTGAGGATCCGGCTGGCACCGCGGCGGGGGCGAGTTTCGTGGCGCGGGTGGCACTCCGCCTGCCGCAGCCGCGGTTTCCTGATCGGCGAGATCGACGCCGGGATCGACCCCGGCGATCATCGCCTCCGCGCAAAAGAGAAGGGGTGGAGCCGAGCGGGCCCCACCCCCCAAGACGGCCGAACTCGCGCAAACGAGAGGAGGCCGAGAGGCAGAAGATCATGTCGATCGCTCGCCCTCCCGAGTCCTCACGGACGAACGCGGATGACCATCTTCCCCGCGCGCCGCTCGGTCGAGTTGAAGGCGGCGACAGCTTTGTCGAGGGTCGAGACGTTGCCGATGTTCGTCTGCAGTCGTCCATCCCGCACCCGCTGGACGATCTCACTTAGTTGGGTACGATCGGACTCGACAACGAAGTCGATCGCGAGGCCGTCGGAGGGCCGCGCCTCGGCCGGCCCGACGATGGACACCAGTGTTCCTCCGGCTCGAATCAGGCCTGCGGACCGCTTCTGGATGTCGCCGCCGATGACGTCGAACACCAGATCGACTTTGCCGACGTCTTCCAGCGTGTCGCTGTCGAGGTCGACAAACTCCCGCGCGCCGAAGTCGAGCGCCTTCTGACGGTCGGCGGCGCGTCCGGTGCCGATGACGTGGGCGCCGGCCGCACGTGCGAGTTGCGTCACCATCGACCCGACTGCGCCGGCCGCGCCGTGCGCGATTACGCTCTGCCCCGCCCGAAGGCGGCCGTGCTCGAAAAGTCCCTGCCACGCGGTGAGGCCCGAGATTGGCAGGCTCGCGCCCACTGTGAAGTCAACGTCGCCCGGCAGCGGCGCAAGGTTGCGTGCCTCGATCGCCACATTCTCGGCCAGGGTGCCGTCGCGATGCCAGTCCGCGAGGCCGAACACTCGCTGTCCTAACGACAGTCCCGTCGTGCCGTAGCCGAGGGCGGTGACCACTCCGGCCAGCTCGTGGCCGGGGATCGACGGTGTTCGGTCACGGTCGCGCCGATCGGTCCAGGTCGAGGGCCATTTCAGCTCAGTCGGGACGAATCCCGACGCATGAATCTGAACGATAACGTCGTTTATCGCTGCCGCCGGCTCGGGCCGCTCGGTCAGCTTCATCCCGGCCGTTCCCGCCGCCTGATCCGTCACAACGATTGCCTTCATGGGAATTGTCTCCTCGGTTCATTCGTCTCGAAAGCATCCAGAACGCGAGCGCCGTGAGCTTGATCCCGTCCCGATAGTCGGCCGCGTCGGCGTGCGTCGCGCAAAAGAGAAGGGGTGGAGCCGAGCGGGCCCCACCCCCCAAGACGGCCGAACTCGCGCAAACGAGAAGAGGCCAAGAGGCAGGAGATCATGTCGATCACCGAAGCACAAGCCCGGCGTGCCCTGCGGCACGCTGACATCCCCTGGGACCGGGAGGTCGAGGACCCCAGGGAGGACGCCTGGGTGGTCCACGACCACCTGGGCCTGCTGGGCGGCCTGGCCGCCGCGTTCTCCATCGGCTGCCGGAGCCTGCGTCGCGCGGAGGACTTCTTCGCCGATCTCGGCCTGGGCTCCCGGCGCGCGCTCGGGCTCGGCCGCGGGACCCCGTGCGACACCACGCTGTACCGCCTCCTGGCCGAGCAGTCCCCGGCTGGCCTCGAGGAGACCCTCTTCGCCCAGGTGAAAGATCTCATCGCCCGCAAGGTGGTGAAGAACGACCGTCTTCACGTCGGGGTGATCAGTTTCGACGGCAAGGGGGCCTGGTCCCGCGTTGACGGTGACAGGATGCCGGGCGCCGTCCAGTCGACCTACGACGGCGATGGCTCCTCGGTACAGACGTTCGGAGCGCTCCGCGCCGCTCTCACGTCCTCGTCGGTCTGCCCCTGCGTCGGGCAGAGGATGATCGGCTCCAAGGAGGGCGAGTCCCCCGCGTTCCGTGAGCTGCTTCCCAAGGTCTGCGAGCAGCTGGGCGGGCAGTTCCGCATCGTCACCGGCGACGCCGGCCTGTGCGCCCGCGAGAACGCTGAGCTCGTGACCTCGCTCGGCCGCTGGTACGTGTTCGGCCTGAAGGGCAACCAGCCCTACCTGCACGACTTCGCACGCGAGCACGGAGAGTACGACCTCCGCACCCCGCTCGCCCGGACCGCGGAGCGGTACCGGGGCCACACCGTCGTGCGGGAGCTGCACGCCCGCGACGTCGCGGGCGAACCCGCCGCCATCGAGGCCGCCCAGCAGCTCTGGTACGTCTGCCAGACGACCACCGACCGGCGCGGCGAGATCGTGGCGGTCGAGCAGCGCTACTTCGTCACGTCGATCCCCACCGGCGCCCTGACCCGCGACGAGGAGCTGGCGCTCGTCCGGCTGCACTGGGGGATCGAGAACGGCTGCCACTGGACCCTCGACGTCGTCCTCGGCGAGGACGACGGGCACCCCTGTCAGGCAAGCCGGGCCTCCATCGAAACCGTCAGCTGGCTGCGACTCATCGGCTACAACGCGCTGAGCGCCTGGCGGACCCTGGCGCCTCGCAAGGACGGCAAGCCCCTCGCTTGGGCCCGCGCCGCCGAGACGCTCCGCGACGCGCTCCTCGTTGCCCAGGTCACCGAGCTCACCGCCGCCGTCACCTGAACCACTGGGCCGCCGGCAGCCCCTTCTTCATTGCGCGCAGACAGCACGAAACGTCCCGCGGCCGACGCCGCTGGGCGTCCTGCGTCCCGACGCCTTGAACGCGGCGCCACGACGCCCGTCGAGATCAACCCGCGTCAGCGCGGATCAGGCCTGGACCTCGTGGGCGGGGTTCTCACCGTCCGTGAGTCGAAGTTCGGCAAGTCGCGTTTCGTCCCCCTCGAAGAAGCCGCCCGCGCCGCCTTGGCGGCCTACGCCAAGTTCCGCGACACCGTGCGGCCCTGCCGAGACACGCCGGCGTTTCTCGTTACGGGTCGGGGAACGCGTCTTGGTGCGGATGCCGCCCAGCGCACGTTCGCAGCACTCTGCCAAGCCGTCGGTCTGCGCTCCCGGTTGCATGCCCGGCGCATCGGACGGGGTCCACGGCTTCAGGACCTTCGGCACACGTTCGCGACCCGTAGGCTCGTCGAGTGGTACCACGCGGGCCTCGACGTGGACCGGCTCATGCCGCGCCTCGCGACGTACCTCGGTCATGGCAGCACGGCAAACACCTACTGGTACATCCAGGCAGTCCCCGAGCTTCTGCGCCTTGCGACCGAGCGCCTGGAAGCGGCCGCTCGCGGAGGCCTCCGATGACCCCGACGAATCTCCCGGCGCTCCTCCAGCGCTTCTTTACCGACCGGCTGATCTCGCAGCTGGGCGCGAGCCAACACACCGTCGCGTCCTACCGCGACGCGTTCCGCCTCCTGCTTGTCTTCGCGTCGGAGCGCTTGGGGCGGGCGCCCTCCCGGCTCCGCGTGGAAGACCTCGACGCGGCGTTCCTTGGCGCCTTCCTCGACCACCTGGAACGCGTGCGCGCCAACGGGCCCAAGACCCGCAACACCCGCCTCGCCGCCCGGCGTACGTTCTTCCGATTCGTCGCGTACACCGAGCCTGCATGCTCTCTGCAATGCCAGCGGGTGTTGGCGATCCCGACCAAGCGCCATGAGCGCCGGTCAGTCGACTTCCTCACCGAGGAGGAAACCGCGGCCCTCGTCGCCGCGCCCGACCCGGCCACGTGGCTTGGATGGCGAGACCGCACCTTGCTGCTCGTGGCGGTCCAGACGGGGCTGCGCAACACCGAGCTCCGCTTGCTTCGTCGCAGCGACGTGGACCTCGGTGTCGGCGCGCACGTGCGGTGCTTGGGCAAGGGCCGGAAGGCGCGCTGCACTCCGCTGCGCCGCGACATCGCAGCGGTCCTCGTCCGGCCAAAGGACCGCCTGCTCGCGTTCCTCGAGAGCATCTGACAACGGCTCTACATCGGTTCGCTCCGCCGCCCGCCCTGACGCGGCATAATGCGGGAATGTCGCCTTACCGTCTGCCGTGGCGCGTCGCCCCGCTGTTCGTCTGCATCGCCGTCGCGGGCGACGCCGCTGCGCTCGAGTGTGGAAGCTCCAAGCAGTTCAGGGTGGGTGTGCTCGCCGTACTGGAGAAGGCCTTTCCAGAGGAGCGCTTCCGACCCGGAGCCAGCGAGGAGATCATCCTGCTCGACGGCTGGGTATTCCGCCTCGAGAACCTCCGCCGACGAGTCTGCAGCGCTCCCCCGCCCCTGACCGAGGCGCAGCAGGCCGAGGTCGTCAAGGAGCACTTCGATGCTGCTCGTACGGTGCGGAGAATGAAGGAGGCGGTCCCACGGGAATGGGCCGACGCGAGAGATCGCGTGCTCCCGCAACTGCTGCCGCGGGCGGTCGCCGAGTCGCTCGAAGGGATCGTGTGGCGGCCCCTCACGTCGGACGTCGCCACTGCCATCGTCATCGACGTCGGCCCCGCCTACGGCTACGTGAGCGAGGAGAGACGCGCCGGATGGCACGTCGACCGCCCCCACGTATTCAAGCAGGCCGTGAGCAACCTCGATCGGCAATCCCACGGCGTGAGCCTGCGGAGTCGCCCAGGCGCGGATAGAGTCGTGATGCCCGAACGGAGCGACGGCTATCTTGCCGTGCAGATCCTGGCGCCATCGGTCCGCGAGGCCGCGGCCAAGGTGCTGGGCGAGCCATTCCTCGCCGCCATCCCGAACCGCGACTTCCTTGTCATGTGGAGCACCCAGAGCAGCGGCGAATTCCAGGCGTTCGCTCGGAGCCGGGCCGAAAGGGACTTCAGAGAGCAGGACCACCCGCTGACGCCGCGCGTCCTCCGCGTTTGGAAGAACGGGCGCGTCGAGGAGGTGAGGTAGGGCGACTAGCGGCAGTTCTGGCCGTCTCGGTGAACCAGGATCATGCCGCGTCCTGCCTCGCAGAGCCCTGGTGGACACGGGTCAGATGAAGTGACGCGGCATAGTCGGGGACGCGGCATTACGCCTCCGAGCGCGCGCTCCGCGTCGCCGGCTCGGCCGAAAGAACTTCCTCTTCGTCGGCACGAACGAAGCCGGCGAGAACCTCGCCGGCCTGTACTCACTCATCGCGACGTGCGAGGCGAACGGCGTGAACCCGGTCGACTACCTCGCCGACGTGCTCATCCGCGTGCAGACGCACACGGCCTCGCGCATCGACGAGCTGCTTCCGCACAACTGGTCGCCACCGAGACCCGAGCCGTCGGCCTGAGGCAGGTCGGCGGCGAACCCGAGACAACCACAATAGTCGCCGGAACGGCGGCGCAAGTGGCGAGAGGAGTACGTAAGTCGCCCGGTGCCAGGCCTACCTGTACGTGGTACTGGTCCCCTATGACGCATCAGCGACAATGGAGGCGGCGCGATGAAGATCGCGTTAATCGTCGCAGGAGTGGGGGCGGCCACTCTCGTTGCGCTGTTCGTTGCGAGGGCGCTACTTCCGAGCGGTGAAGGCCCGGTGATTCGCGTACGCGATGTCCCGCGTGCGATCGACGAACTCGGCAAGAAGGGCGGCGAGCACTCCTTCCTGGTCTTCATGTTCGATCCGCCCGGCAGATCGGGAGCCGACGCCATCAACCTGCAACTCTCGATCGAGAAGGGGCGCGTCGGGCTGGACTGGGTGCTACTCAGCCCGTCGAATCAGGCGGACAGGCCGACGGTCGAGGCGTTCATCCGCCAGCGGGGGCACACCTGGCGCGAGGAAGACGTGAATCGCGTACGCTTCCTCAGAGTTGAGGACGGTGACCTCTCGGCTCTGGCGAGCGCGATCCTGACTGATCTCTACAAGCTGACTCCGGAGGCCAGGCTCGAAACGGTCGTGGAGGGATTCAGGCTCGAGTTCGACCGATAGCCGATAGTGCCGGGTGCTGCTGTCAAGACGTTGTTGCCCAGCCGGTTACACACATCGGCAGACAAGGGGCGCCACGGGCGGACCCAGTCGGAGCCCGCGACGCCTTCTAAGTGACTGAAATCGAAGCCGACACCCCGATTTGAACGGGGGACCTACTGATTACGAATCAGTTGCTCTACCGGCTGAGCTATGTCGGCGTGAAGCGGGGCGCTGAATAGCACCCCGGGGACGGGCTCGCAAGCGTCCGGCGGCTCCGGGGCGCGGGCGCGCTCGCGCGGCGGCGGGGGCGCCCCTAGCTTGCGGAATGGCCGTCAAGAATCGACCCGCCTCGGCGCGGGAGGCGCTCTCCCGCCAGCAGGCGGACTTCCGGCGGGGCGCGCCGGGCAAGCGCTTCGTGGGCGAGAGGGCGGGGCAGGGCGAGGCGGCGCGCCTGGCGGAGCGCACGAAGGTCGCGCAGATGGCGGAACGGGACGAGGCCCTCCGCCGCGCGCGGAAGCTCAGCGAGCCCATCGCCGCCATCGTGGCCGAGCTCGTCGAGGACTCCTTCCGCCTGGTCCGCTCCCTCGCCACGGCGCCGTTCCGCATCGCCCGGGCCCTGCTGGTGCCGCGGCAGGCGTGACGCGGCTCCTCCTCGATCACGGTTGAGGCGAGCCCGTATCCCTGCGATCGTATGCGGCGCAGGGTCGGGTGGCGCGTGGTCGTCGCGGAGCGAGCATGGCCGGGGAGCCCGTAGTGCGCGATGCCTGGGCCGTGGGAGCCGCGTACGAGGCGTACGTCGGCCGCTGGAGCCGGCTCGTGGCTCGCGACTTCGTGCGCTGGCTCGGCGTGCGGCAGCATCGCCGCTGGCTCGACGTCGGCTGCGGCACGGGGACCCTCGTGGAAGCGATCGCCGAGAGCGCCGAACCGCGGCTCGCGCTGGGGATCGATCGCTCGAAGGGCTTCGTCGGCCACGCGCGGAGCCGCGCGGCCGACGCCCGGATGGCGTTCCACGTGGGGGACGCGCAGGCGCTGCCGGTGCCCTCCGGTTCCTTCGACGCGGTCGTCTCGGGGCTCGTGCTCAACTTCGTGCCGGACCCGGCGAAGATGGTCGCCGAGATGGCGCGAGCGGGCCGCACGGGTGGCACCATCGCGCTCTACGTGTGGGACTACGCGGCCGGCATGGAGCTCGTGCGCACCTTCTGGGACGCGGCGAAGGCGCTGGACCTCTCGGCGGCCGGCCTCGACGAGGCGGTCCGATTTCCGAGCTGCGCGCCCGGGCCCCTGGAGGCGCTCTTCCACGCGGCGGGCCTGTCCCGAGTCGCGACGCAGGCCATCGACGTGCCCACCCGGTTCCGCGACTTCGACGACTACTGGTCGCCGTTCCTCGGGGGACAGGGCCCCGCGCCGACGTACGCGATGTCCTTGCCCGAGGATCGGCGCATCGCGCTGCGCGAGCGGCTGCGCACCACCCTGCCCATCGCGCAGGACGGCTCGATCCGGCTCACGGCGCGGGCATGGGCGGTCCGCGGAACCAGGACGGACGCGCAGACGGCGCGGTGACGGTCAGAACGACGGCCCCAGGACGATGTAGAACGGCACGTCCTTCAGGCCGAGGTCCCGGTCCGCCGCGCGCCCGCGCCCGAGGACCGCCCCGAGCGGCTGCGCCACGCCGATGCGGAGATCGGTCCGGATCTCGTACGCGAGGACGATCTCGAGCCTGAGCTCGACGCCCGCGGATGCGCGGATCTCCTTCCAGCCGAAGGCGTGCCCCGCGAAGTGCAGCTCACCCGGGCGATCGAAGGCGTCGCCGGCGTCCGCGAAGAGCGCGCCGTGCACCCGGCGGAGGAAGATGGGCCAGGTGGAGCGCCCGAGGAGCGGGGCGCCGAAGGGGATGCGCAGCTCGAGGTTGCCGAGCACGAAGCCGGTCCCGGCGAAGGCGCCTGCCTCGTAGCCGCGAAGCTGGTCGCCGCCGACGACGATGGCGCCGGGGACGAGGTCGGCGGCGTCGAACGGCGCCGCGCCGCCGAGCGAGAACGGCGCGTTGAGGCCGATGCTGCCGTGCGCGAGGCCGCCGGCGAGGCGGAGCGCGACGGCCGAGTGCCGCGTGTACGGGATCCGGGCGTACTGCGCGAGCGTGGCGCGGCCGCGCGACACGGTGTAGTCGCTCCCGATGGCGGGATCGGCCCAGCGGATCCGCAGGGACGCGGTGCGGCCCTCCTCCGGCGAGATGGAGTGCACGAACCGGCGCGCGTCCGTGTAGCGCAGGTCCGCGGAGGCGTCGGAGAGGAAGCCGTCCCGAAAGCGCAGCCGCTCGGGGAGGAGCTCGAACGGAATGGGGCCGGCCGACGCGTAGCCCCTCCCGGCCCAGCCGGTCCGGAGCGTGAGCGCTCGCGCGAGGCGCGTCCAGGTGAACGTGAGCCCCGCGTCCGCGTAGGTCCACACGCGCTGGAGCCGATCCGGCGGCCCGGGCGAGCCCTCGAGCACGAGGCTCGACGCGACGTCGAGCCGCGGCCAGGACCACGTCCCCTGGTAGAAGGCGGAGTACCCGGGCTCCTTGCCCTGCAGGCTCCACCAGGCCTCGAGCGTCCAGATGTGGTGGAGGAGGACGTCCGCGCCGCCGGTGACGGCGCCCAGCGCGGTCCCCGCGCCGTCCCCGAACCAGATGGGGAGCCAGAAGGTGGGCCCCACGGTGTGCCACGGGCTGTACGGCTGCGAGGGGAGGTCCGCCGCGGCGGGCGGCGGCGCGAGGGTCGGCGGCGGCGCCGCCGCGAGCGGCTCCATCCAGGTCGCCTCGTCGAAGGGGATGGTCGCGACGTCGTATCCGGCCTTCGAGTACGTCACGAAGGCGATCGCCTTCCCGTCGGGCGAGACGTCCGGCTCGAAGGCGCCGAGCTCCACGTTCGTCACCTGCCGCAGGGCGCGGGTCTCGGACTCCCAGGCGTACAGGTTGAAGAT
>DATDDC010000422.1:0-5262 GCA_036523995.1 Anaeromyxobacter sp. | reverse complement strand
CCCGTGCCGGCTCACCGCCGGGCCCGCGCCCGCCCGCCGCTCGCGCTCCGTGAGCTCGAGGTCGGCGTCCATCATGATGCGCACGAGGTCCTTGAAGGAGGTGCGCGCCTTCCACCCGAGCTTCTTCGCCGCCTTGGAGGGATCGGCGAGCAGGAAATCCACCTCGGTGGGCCGGAGGTAGCGCGGGTCGATCTCCACGAACTGGCGGTAGTCGAGCCCCACGTGCCCGAACGCCTGCTCGCACAACTCGCGCACCGAGTGCGACTCGCCGGTGCCGATGACGTAGTCGTCGGCCTCGGGCTGCTGGAGCATGAGCCACATGGCCTCGACGTAGTCCTTGGCGTAGCCCCAGTCGCGCTTCGAGTCGAGGTTGCCGAGGTAGAGCTTCTTCTGGAGGCCGAGCTTGATGCGCGAGACGGCGCGCGTGACCTTGCGGGTGACGAAGGTCTCGCCGCGCCGCTCGGACTCGTGGTTGAAGAGGATGCCGTTCGAGACGTGGAGCTTGTAGGCCTCGCGGTAGTTCACGCTGATCCAGAAGGCGTAGACCTTGGCGCAGCCGTAGGGGCTGCGCGGGTAGAAGGGCGTCTTCTCGGTCTGCGGCGGCGGCGAGGCGCCGAACATCTCGGAGGAGGAGGCCTGGTAGACGCGCGTGCCCGTGAGCCCCAGCTCGCGGATGGCCTCGAGGAGGCGGCAGGCGCCGACGCCGGTCACCTCGGCGGTGTACTCGGGCACGTCGAAGGAGACCTTCACGTGGCTCTGCGCGCCGAGGTTGTAGATCTCGTCGGGGCGGACCTTCTTGAGGAGGTAGTTGAGCGAGGAGGCGTCGTTCAGGTCCGCGAAGTGCAGGAACAGCCGGCACCCAGGCGTGTGCGGGTCCTGGTAGATGTGATCGATGCGCATCGTGTTGAAGGACGACGAGCGGCGGATGATGCCGTGGACCTCGTAGCCCTTCTCGAGGAGGAGCTCCGCGAGGTAGCTGCCGTCCTGGCCGGTGATGCCGGTGATGAGCGCCTTCTTCACTTGATCGACTCCCTGTTCTTCTCGAACCACTCCACGGTTTCCCTGAGGCCTTCCTCGAAGCCGATGCGGGCCTTCCAGCCGAACTCGCGCTGCGCCTTGGAGGTGTCGAGCATGCGCCGCGGCTGGCCGTCCGGCTTCGAGGGATCCCAGACGATCTCGCCCTGGAAGCGGCAGAGCCGCGCCACGAGCGGAACGAGCTCGCGGATCTTGATCTCGAAGCCGGCGCCCAGGTTCACCGCCTCGCTCTTCTCGTAGCGCTCCGCCGCCGCGACGATGCCCTCGGCCGCGTCGCGCGCGTGGAGGAACTCGCGCGAGGCCGCGCCCGTCCCCCAGACCACGATGCTCTTGTCGCCCCGCTCGCGCGCCTGGACGCACTTGCGGATGAGCGCCGGGATGACGTGAGAGGTGTGGAGGTCGAAGTTGTCCCGCGGCCCGTAGAGGTTCACCGGGAAGAGCACGACCGAGTTGAAGCCGTACTGCTGGCGGTAGGCCTCGCTCTGGACGAGGAGCATCTTCTTCGCGAGGCCGTAGGGCGCGTTCGTCTCCTCCGGATAGCCGTTCCAGATGTCCTCTTCCCGGAAGGGCACCGGGCAGTGCTTCGGGTAGGCGCAGATGGTGCCGAGGGCCACGAGCTTCTCGAGCCCCACCTGCCGGCCCACCTCGATGAGCTGCACGCCCATCATGAGGTTGTCGTAGAAGAACTTGCCCGGGTTGTCGCGGTTCGCGCCGATGCCGCCCACGCGCGCGGCGAGGTGGAGGACGATCGTGGGCCTCGCGTCGCGGTAGAGCGCGCGGACCCCGTTCATGTCCACGAGGTCGTAGTCCTTCGAGCGCGGGACGAAGATCTCCTTCGCGCCGCGGCGGCGCAGCTCGTCGACGAGGAAGGAGCCGAGGAACCCCGCGCCGCCGGTGACGACGACGCGCTCCGCGGGCCAGCTCACGGGCATGGAGGCGCGAAATTACGAGGGTCCGGCCCGGGAGTCAAATACGGACAGCGTGCGTCACGGCCGCACGAAGTGGCCTTCCCGCAGCAGCGCTCGGTCGAACGTGGCCACCGCGTCGCAGCCCGCTTCGCGAGCGTGGGCGAGGATGACGTAGTCCGCGAAGTCGCCCTTCCCACGCGAGAAGGCCTCGACCGAGCGGGCCAGGGCGGCGGAGTCGCGGAAGGCGAGCACCGAGGCCGTGAGAAGGCGCTCGAGCGTCTGGACGACGGTTCCCCGGGGGAAGCGATAGGCGGATTCCAGGACCCACACGAACTCGGAGAGCACGAGGTCGGAGACGAACAGCTTCTCACCCTCGGCCGTGGCCTTGGCCACGAGCGCCTTGGCGCGCGCCGCCTGCTCGGGATCGTCCGCGACCACGAAGCGGACGAGGACGTTCGTGTCGAGCGCGATCACGCGCTCGTTCCCTTGCGCGCCCCCGCCCGGCGAATGGCCGTGTTCATGTCATCGATCGTGAGGTGGCGCCGCCGGGGCGGCACGAGCGCGCCGAAGAGGTCCATCAGGTCCGCCGTCTCGGGCTCGACGACCACCGTTCCCTCGCCCGTCTCGCGGAACCGCACCCTGTCGCCGACCCGGAGCCCGAGCCGCTCCCGCACGGACTTCGGCAGCGTGATCTGGCCCTTCGACGTCAGGGTCGAGGAATCCTTACTTCGTTTGCGCATCCTTACTTCAATGTAAGCCAATGATGTCCTTCGCACCAGACGAACGGGATCCTCGGCCATGGACTCACGCGCGGCTGGACACCCGTGCAGGTCGCGTCACCAGGGCGGGGTCGAGCTGGCCGGGGCTCATCGGCCGAACTCCCCCTTGTCGATGCGCGAACGGATCGCCGCATCGTTCTTCTCGAGCTGCGGGAGGTAGTCGCAGTAGCGAGACAAGGCCCTACCCTCTCGCGCCGTGGTGGCCTTCGGATCGCGGGAGAGGAGCCGCACGCCGTCACGAAGGATGCGGTGGTAGAGGAGGGGCGGCGCGCGGTTCAGGACCACGACGTCCACGCGATTCTTCCCCAGAGCGGACATGAGGTCGGCCCCGACCTGCGCCTCGTAGCCGAAAGGAGTCTCCGGGACGGGAGCGACATAGACGGCGACGTCGATGTCGCTGTGGGGCTGCGCCTCGCCCCTCGCCTGGGATCCGAAAAGGTAGGCCTCCAGCACCTCGGGGCGCCGCTCGAGCGCTCGCGTGACGGTCCTCCGCAGCTCTTCGCCCGTGAGAGGCATGGACCGAAGCATCGGCCGGGCGGCTGTCGGGCGCAAGCCGCGAGTCACACCGGGACGCCTTTCGGCCGCTCCGCCTCGACCATGCGCCGGACGACCTCCGGCATCGTCACAGTCGCGCGCCAGCCGAGCACGCTCGCCGCCTTGTCCGGCCGGGCGGCGGGGGCCCGGATCTCGGACGGCCGGAACAGCGAGCGATCGACGTCGACGTGGGCGCGCCAGTCGAGCGAGACCGCCTCGAAGGCGGTCCGGACGAAGTCCTCGAGGGACCGCGTCGTGCCGGTGGCGATGACGAAGTCGTCGGGCGCCGGCCGCTGCAGCATGCGCCACATCGCCTCGACGTACTCGGGCGCCCAGCCCCAGTCGCGGCGGATGCCGAGGTCGCCGAGGCGGAGCCGCTCCTTCGAGCCCGCCGCGATGCGGGCGGCCGCCGCGGCGATCTTGCGCGTCACGAAGCGGGTGGGCCGCAGCGGCGACTCGTGGTTGAAGAGGATGCCGTTGCAGGCGAAGAGCGCGTAGGCGTCGCGGTAGTTCACGACCTGCCAGTGCGAGGCCGACTTCGCGACCGCGTAGGGGCTCCGCGGCCGGAACGGCGTCGCCTCCGTGGCCGGCTCGCCGCCCGTGTCGCCGAAGCACTCGCCCGAGCTGGCGTTGTAGAAGCGGATGGGACGGCCGGTGAAGCGGATCGCCTCGAGGATGGTGAGCGTGCCGACGCTGATGCTCTCCATCGTCTCCACCGGCTGCTCGAAGGAGAGGCCGACGGAGGACTGGCCGGAGAGGTTGTAGACCTCGTCCGGGTTCGAGGCGGTGAGCGCCTGGAGGACGCTCCGGAAGTCCGTCGGGGCGACGGAGAGGAGCCGGACGCGGTCCTTGATGCCGAGGCGGGCGAGGTTCGAGAACGTGGAGACGTTGGCGTCGCGGGAGGCGCCGGACACCTCGTAGCCCTTCCCGAGGAGGAGCTGGGCGAGGTAGGCGCCGTCCTGGCCGGAGACTCCGAGGATGAGGGCTTTCATGGCTCGCTCGACGCGGCGGGATCCGACGCGGCACTCTACACCGGAGAGGGCCCTCGCGCCTCGCGAAGCGGGTCGTTCGAGCGGTGGCGGATCGCGCGGCGCTAGTTGCCGGCGCGAGCTGCAGCGCGACCGACGCGCTCGGGGGTGCGGGCGAGGACCCGCGCTGCGGCGCTCGGCGGACGGGGGTCCGGCGGACCGAAGAGGAGCTCCGGCGCGTGGAGCGGCGGTGGCACGGCGGCTTCCCGGCCTTCCATCACGCTGATCGCCTTGCCCTCTGCGGCGACGAGGCCCGCGAGCGAGCGCAGGAGGCCGTCCGACCTCACCGCGAACGCGATCGCGCCGGGCGCGCCGTAGGAGACCATGCCGACGACGCGGCCCGAGCGATCGACGACCGGCGCCCCGGACGCGCCGGGCCGGAGCGGAACCTGCAGGGCGAGGAGCGCCGCGTCCGGTCCCGCCGGCGCGACGTTCGAGACGTGGCCCGTCGAGAGGCTCCACAGGCTCCGGTCGCCGTGCCCGACGACCGCGACCGCGCTTCCCGTCCGGACGTCCGGGCGTGCCGACACGTCGAGGACGTGCTCGGCGGCGGCGGGGATGCGAACGAGCGCGACGTCGCGGCCGTCCCGCGAGATCTCGACCACCTCGGCACGGAAGGCGCGGCCGTCCCGGAGCGTCACGATCACCTCCGTCGCTCCCTGGACGTTGTGACCGGCGGTGACGACGAGATCCGGCGCGACCGCGAAGCCCGTCCCGAGCGCCTCGCCGCTGCGGATCAGGACGACGGCTGGGGCGATGCGGTCGAAGAGAGCGGACTGCTCGTCTTCGAGAGCTGCGAGCGTCGCCGCGGAGGGGAGCGTGGGGAGCGCGGAGAGCGCCGCGGCGAGGGCGAGGACGCGGAGCGACATGTGGGGGGCGATCTGCGGTGCCGGGGTGCGAGGGGGCGAGTCCCTGGCGGGGGAGGAGGTGAAAGAAAGTGTTTGCAGGGACGCGAACTCGTGCGACCCCTTTCGGCGA
>DATDDC010000421.1:0-1885 GCA_036523995.1 Anaeromyxobacter sp. | reverse complement strand
CGCGACCGCGACCCCGACCCCGACCGCGACCCCGACCGCGACCCCGACCGCGACCCCGACCGCGACCGCCACCGCGACCGCCCACCGCCCTCGGTCCCGACGCCATCCCCGTCGTGGTTGCGCTCCCCGCCCGGTCCGGCGAGAACATGGGCGAGGAGGACTGGGATGCCCGACGACCGCGACTACGCCACGCTTCTCGCCGACTACCGCACGGCCCTGCTCACGACGCGCGGCGACGACGGACACCTCCACTGCAGGCCCATGGCCATGAGGCAGCGGGTGCGGGGAGAGGAGATCTGGTTCGCGACGGCCCTCCGCTCGAACAAGTGCAAGGACCTCGCCCAGGACCCGCGCTGCGCCCTGGCCTTCTTCGACGCGGAGGACGGGACCACCGTCTCCATCTCGGGCACGGGCGAGGTGATCACGGATCGCAAGCTCGCCCTCGCCCTGTGGGATCCGTCCTGGTCGCGCTGGTTCCCGGGAGGGCCGGCGGAGCGGGGCCTCGCGCTCGTGCGCGTCATCCCGGAGCGGGTGGAGCGGCACGACGGCCGGACCGGCAAGCTCGACGTGCTCTACGCGGCGCGGCGCGGGAGCGGGCCGCGACGCGTCAGGTCTCGACGGCGCGCTTGAGGCCGGAGGCGAGGTCGTTGAGCGCCTTCGCCTCGGTGGCGACGGCCTGGGTGGACGTCATGGTCTCCTGCGTGGCGAGGTAGATCTCGTTCATCGCCTTCAGGACCTGCTCGATGCCGTGGTCCTGCTGCTGCGCCACGGTGGCGATCTCCTTCGCGGCCTGGGAGGAGTCGCGGAGCGCGGTGGCGAGGCGGCGGATGGTGGCCCCCGTGCCCGACGCGACCGTGGCCCCCTGCTCGGCGCGGCGCACGCCGACCTCGGCCGCGGTCATGGCCGACAGCATCGCCTTGTGCACTTCGGCGAGGATGCCCTTCACCTGCGCGGAGGCCTTCTTGGCCTCCTCGGCGTGGCTGCGCATCTCGCCGATGAGCGTGTCGAAGCCCTGCGGGCCGTCACCGCCCTTCGGCGCCCCGGCCGCCGTCGCCGCGTCGGCGAGCCGCTGCGAGCGCTCGGCGACGTAGCTCACCACCGACGCGATCTCGAAGATGTCGCGCATCCGGCCGTTCAGCGCCTCGATCTTCTGCGACAGGGCCCGGACCTCGTCCGCGAGCTTCATCATCTCGGCGAGGCTCGTGTCGACGGCGGCGAGGCCCTCGACCGAGGCGCGCTCGCCCTGGCGCGCCAGCCCGATCACGGTCTCCGCGGTGAGCGCCGCCTTGGTGGCGGTCTGGCCGAGCTGGCCCATGGTGGCGGTGGTCTCGCGCACCGAGGCCGCGGTCTCCGCCGTCATGGAGGAGAAGGAGGACACCGTCGAGAGGAGCGCCTGCGCCGCCGTGAACAGCTCGGAGGCGGTCTTGAGGTACCCGTCGCGGCGGGCGTGATCGATCGCCAGGATCTGGTCCTGGCGGCGCCCGGCGATGCTCGCGAAGACGCCCAGGAAGAACGGCGCCGTGAAGATGATCCAGAGGAGCGGCGACTCCGTCATGGCCCTCCACATGCCGGCGGCGCTGAGGCCGAACTGCTCCGGATACGACGCGGCCTGGATGATCGTCCCGATGACCGGGAAGCAGAGGCCGAACAGCGCGCCGTAGAAGGCGTACATCCGCGTGTACATGGGGCTCCCGGGCTGGCGAGGGATCGCGCCATTCTGGATCAGGCCCGGTGGGCTCGCCAGGACCGCGAGTGCGCAGCGCGCGCTCCCCTCGCCGCGAGAGGCGCTCGCGCCGCGGGTGATGCCGCACCCCTGGGTGCCGAGCGGCTGGCCGGCTGGAGCGGGGAGGCCCGCGCATCGCGGCGCCGCGCCGGGGCTTTCGCG
>DATDDC010000420.1:0-4348 GCA_036523995.1 Anaeromyxobacter sp. | reverse complement strand
AGTTCGTTCTGGACGCGGTCACCAAATCCGGGACCGACTGGGTCATCACCTTCCCGACCAAGCGCTTTTACGTGGGCAATGGGACGGGCAGCGCGATCAAGCTCTTCCAGAAAAACTTCAACAAGACCGCGTTCTCTTGCGACGACGTCCTCATCAACATCTTCGACCGCGAGGAGAGAACGGTCACCACACCGCAGTCCTTCTCGCCGCCGACACCGGGTGCCGCGCCTACGGCCCTGTGCTACGAGGCGAACTTCCTCACGTTCAACAACACCAACGTACTCGGTTCGAAGAACTCGCAAAGCCTCACTACGGGCTTCGCGAACGGTTGGCTGGATATCCACTTGTCGTCGGGGACGAACTTGGTGAACTACCACAAGCTCGTCAACACGCATACGGTTCACGTCTTCAACGTCACGTCGGGCGCTGGACCCAGCACGTCTACCTGGCAGATCTCCGAGCTCTCCCAGGCCATGGGCGTGAAGGCGTCCGACCTCATCCGCAAGCTCATGCAGGGCGGGACGATGGCGACGATCAACCAGCAGATCGACGCCGACACCGCCGCCTTCATCGCCACGGAGTTCGGCTTCACGGTCG
Organism: Anaeromyxobacter sp.; assembly: GCA_036523995.1. Taxonomy (GTDB): domain Bacteria; phylum Myxococcota; class Myxococcia; order Myxococcales; family Anaeromyxobacteraceae; genus Anaeromyxobacter. The sequence continues at coordinate 3,751 of DATDDC010000420.1, read as the reverse complement.
AGAAGAAGGGCTTCGAGGTCGAGGAGTACATCCCCGAGGTGAAGGTGGACGAGTCGAAGCTCGTCAACCGGCCGCCGGTCGTGACCGTCATGGGCCACGTCGACCACGGCAAGACCTCGCTCCTCGACGCCATCCGCGAGGCCGACGTGGCCGCGGGCGAGGCCGGCGGGATCACCCAGCACATCGGCGCCTACTCGGTGCAGACGCCGCACGGGCCGATCACGTTCCTCGACACGCCGGGCCACGAGGCCTTCACCGCGATGCGCCAGCGCGGGGCGCAGGTGACCGACCTCGTCGTGCTGGTCGTCGCGGCCGACGACGGCGTGATGCCGCAGACGGTCGAGTCGATCAAGGCGGCGAAGGCCGCGGGGGTCACCATCCTCGTGGCCATCAACAAGATCGACAAGCCGGGCGCCACGCCGGAGCGCGTGATGCAGCAGCTCACCGAGCACGAGCTCGTCGCCGAGAAATGGGGCGGCACCACGATCATGGTGCCCGTCTCGGCGCGCACGAAGCAGGGCATCCCCGAGCTGCTCGAGTACATCGCCCTCCAGTCCGAGGTCCTCGAGCTCAAGTCGAACCCGGAGACGCTCGCGGCCGGCCGGGTCATCGAGGCGAAGCTCGAGAAAGGCCGCGGCCCCGTCGCTACGGTGCTCGTGGAGGAGGGGACGCTCAAGGTGGGCGACGCCCTCGTCACCGGCGTCCACCACGGCCGCGTCCGCGCCATGATGAACGAGCGCGGCGAGCAGGTGAAGGACGTCCCGCCCGGCTATCCGGTGGAGGTCCTGGGCCTCTCCGGCGTCCCCGTGGCGGGCGACGAGTTCAACGTCGTCGAGGACGAGAAGGCCGCCAAGGAGGTCGCCGAGCACCGCGCCGAGAAGGCCCGGCAGAAGGAGCTCGGGTCGGTCAAGAAGGCGACGCTCGAGGACCTCTTCGCGAAGGCCAAGACGAGCGGCGCGAAGGTGCTGAACGTCGTGGTGAAGGCCGACGTGCAGGGCTCGGCGGAGGCCGTGACCCAGGCGTTCGAGAAGGCCGCGACGAAGAAGGTCGGGGTGAAGGTCCTCGACTCCGGCGTCGGCGCCATCACCGAATCCGACGTCCTCACCGCGGTCGCCGGCAATGCGCTCATCGTCGGCTTCAACACGAAGCCGGAGACCAAGGTCGAGCAGATCGCGAGCCAGCAGAGCGTCAAGATCCTGCTCTTCGACATCATCTACGAGGCGGTCGACAAGCTCCGCGAGGAGATGGCGGGGCTGCTCGATCCCATCATCAAGGAGAAGCCGCTCGGGAAGGCCGAGGTGCGGGCGCTCTTCAACATCCCCAAGATCGGCGCCATCGCGGGCTCCGCGGTGACCGAGGGCCTCGTGAAGCGCGGCGCGCACGTGCGCGTGATGCGCGACCGCAAGGTGATCCACTCGGGCAAGGTCTCGTCGCTGAAGCGCCTCAAGGACGACGTCCGCGAGGTCCAGGCCGGGTTCGAGTGCGGCATCGGCGTGGAGGGCTACGCCGACGTGAAGCCCGGCGACGTCCTCGAGGTGTACGAGCTGGAGGAGATCAGGCCGTCGCTGGACTAGATCGGAAGTCGGCTTCCCCTCCGCAGAGGCCGAGCGTGGAACGCGTCGCAGTGAACTCGAACGCGGCTTCGTGAACGGACGACAGCCGCATCGACTTGCGCCCGAAGGCGCAAGTCGATGGTGCCATATGTTCGTCGGCGTCCTCCGCCTCACGCTCCATCTGCCCGATCCGGGGTCCCTCAAGTCGAAGCGGCACCTCGTCCGCTCCGCCATCGACCGCGTGAAGGCGAAGTTCAACGTGTCCATCGCGGAGGTCGCCGAGAACGACCTCTGGCAGAAGAGCGTCATCGGCGTCACCGCCGTCGGGAACGACCACGCCTTCGTGAACGAGTCGCTCGACAAGGTGGCGGACTTCGTCGCCTCGATTCACGGCGGGCAGATCCAGGTCCTCGGCCGGGACATCGAGATCGTGTCCTACGGAGACGGCATCGGGCAGGGGGAGACGAGGACGCTGGCCGAGGCCGAGGCGGAGGCGGAGCGGAGCTACGAGGCGAACTGGGAGGACGAGAAGTAATGTCTACACACAGCCGCCCGGCGCGCGTCGCCGAGGAGTTCCGCCACGAGCTGTCCGCGCTCCTCGCCCGCGGCCTCAAGGATCCGCGCATCACCGGCTTCGTCACGGTCACCGGCGCGAAGATGAGCCCGGACCTGAAGGAGATCGCGGTCTACGTCTCCATCCACGCGCAGGAGATCGAGCGCGAGCGGACGCTCGAGGGGCTCGAGGCGGCGGCCACGTACCTCCAGCGCGAGGTGGCCCGGAACCTCAAATTGCGCCACACGCCGCACCTCCGCTTCGTCTACGACGAGTCCGTCGAGCGCGGCGACCGCATCGAGCGGCTCCTCAAGGAAGCGCACAAGAAGGACTCGCAGGGCGGCAAAGAGGAGCCCCAGGCATGATCGCGGCCGCAGGCCGCCCGCCGGGAGGCGTTCGCCGCCGGGCCGAAGGCACGCGGCGAACGCGAAGGGACCCGGCTGCGGGGTGGGGCGACATCCGAACGCGGGCGCCGAGCGCGCCCGCCGGAGCTTCGCTCGCGGGGCGGGGCGGCACGCCCCGTGGCAAATGACGGGCGGCGTCCTCGTCGTCGACAAGCCGGCGGGGCCCACGAGCTTCGAGGTCGTGAAGCGCGTCCGCCGCGCCGCGGGGGCGGAGAAGGCGGGCCACGCGGGCACGCTCGATCCCGCCGCCACCGGGGTCCTCGTCGTCTGCCTCGACGAGGCCGTGAAGCTCCAGCAATGGCTCTCCGGCGGCGACAAGGCCTACCAGGCGACCTTCGCGTTCGGCGCCGCGACCTCCACCGAGGACGCCGAGGGCGAGGTCGTGGCACACGGCGACGCCAGCGGGGTGACGGAGGCGTCGGTCCGCGCCGAGCTGCCGCGCTTCGTCGGGGAGATCGATCAGGTCCCGCCCATGTACTCCGCCGTCCGCGTGGGAGGCCGGCGCCTCCACGAGGCGGCGCGGGCCGGAGAAGAGCTGCCTCGCGCGCCCAGGCGCGTGCGCATCCACGAGCTCCGGCTCGACGGGTTCGAGCGGGCCGCGCCGGGCGCGCTCGCCTTCGCGCGCGTCCTCGTGCGGTGCGGGAAGGGCACCTACGTCCGGACGCTCGCCGCGGACCTCGGCCGCGCGCTCGGCGTTCCCGCGCACCTCGCGGCGCTGCGGCGCACCGAGGCGAGCGGGTTCGGCCTCGCCCAGGCGCTCCCGCTCGAGCAGGTGGAGGCGCTCGGGCGGAGCGATCGCGCGGCGCTCCGCGCGCGGCTCGTCTCACCCGCCGACGCGCTCGGCTTCCTGCCCGCCGTGATGGTGGACGCCGCGGAGGCCCGCGCGCTCGAGCAGGGGAAGGCGCTCCGACGCGACGCGCCGCAGGGCGCGCTGCTCCGCGCCATCGGGCCCGGCCACCGGCTCGTGGCGCTGTGCGAGCCCGCGGCCGCGGGCCTGCGCCCGATCCGCGTCTTCCCGGAGACGCCGTAGCGCTCCCCTCGCCGCCCCCATTCCCGGGCGGCCACGCCGGCCGCGCCGGCGCTCGGACCGGCACAGGGCGCGGCGATTCGGTAGTCTTCGGGTCGCGTGCCCCGCGCCCGCCACCCCGCCCCACGCGCTCGCTCCCTCGCGGGCGGCGCCGTGCTGCGAACCGCCGGCGAGGGAGGCCTCGTCGTGGAGCTGGGCGACGCGATCGATCCCG
>DATDDC010000419.1:0-3647 GCA_036523995.1 Anaeromyxobacter sp. | reverse complement strand
CGAAGCGCGACGCCGCCCGGCGCGCCCAGGAGGCCATGGAGCGGGAGCGGGGCGGTCCCCGCCCGCCGCCGCGCGTGCGCGAGGTGGAGGAGGCGCTCCTCGCCTGGTCCGACCGCGAGGTGCTCCGCACGAAGGACTTCGAGCAGATGTCCGCCGCGGAGCTGCGGGAGGCGGAGAAGGCGGTGAGCGCGCTCCGGCTGCCCCTGCCCGACCTCAAGACCCGCCGGCTCGTCCGCGACCCGCGGGGCGAGCGGGTCGATCCGCGCGCCTCGCTCCGGGCGGCGCTGCGCACCGGCCCGGACGCCATCCCGCTGCGCTGGCGCTCGCGGCGGACGCGCCCGCCGCTCGTCGCCGCGCTCTGCGACGTGTCGGGCTCCATGTCCCGCTACGCGCGGGTGGTGCTCCGCTTCCTGCACGCGCTGGCGCGCGATCGGCCCAGCGTCCACGCCTTCACCTTCGGGACCCGGCTCACGAACGTCACGCGGCAGCTCCGCTTCCGCGATCCGGACGCGGCCCTCGCCGCCGTGGGCCGGGCCGTGCAGGACTGGGACGGCGGGACGCGCATCGGCGCCGCCCTCCGCGAGTTCAACCTGCGCTGGTCGCGCCGCCTCCTCGCCCAGGGCGCGCTCGTCCTCGTCGTGACGGACGGCCTCGACCGCGACGCCGGGCACGGCCTCGCCGAGGAGATGCGCCGCCTCCACAGCTCCTGCCGGCGCCTCGTGTGGCTGAACCCGCTCCTGCGCTTCGAGGGCTTCGAGCCGCGGGCGGCGGGCATCCGGGCCATGCTCCCGCACGTGGACGAGATGCGCCCCGTGCACGACCTCGAGAGCCTGGCGCAGCTCGCGGCCGCCCTGGGGGAGAAAGGCCACCAGGCTGCAGGCTACAGGCTACAGGCTACAGGGAAGGACTCACCAAGCGTGAACGCCTTCCTGAAGCCTGAAGCCTGAAGCCCGGAGCCTGAAGCCTCGCTATGCCCGACGCGGCCTTCGCCGAAACAGCGAGACGAGCCACGCCCACAGCGCCCGCATGAGGAGCGGGAAGGCGGAGACCGCCTCCTGCCTGCGCGGCGGCGCCGGGGCCGTTCCGCCCGCGCGCGCGACCGCCTCGGATTCGAGGGTGCCGCGCACGCACGAGGCGAACTGCTCGAAGAGCTGGTGCGAGACCTGCTCGATCATGCCGCGCCCGAGCTGGACGATGCGGCCCACCACGTCGACGTCCGAGCGGACCACCACCTCGGCGCCGCCGTCCACCGCCGAGACGGTGCTCTCCATGCCCATCTTGGCGGAGCCGCTGCCGGTGCTCTCGCGCCCCTCGCCCTCCATGCGCACGCGGTGCCCGGAGGCGTCCACCTCCACGAGGCGCACGCGGCCCTTGTACGAGACGGTGATGGTCCCGACCTTCACCTTCACCGCGCCGTTGAAGGTCAGCTCGTCCACGACCTCGGTGAGCTCCGCGCCGGGGAGGCACGTGACCACCCGCCGCGGATCGACGAGGTAGTCCCATACCGCCTCGACCGGCGCCTTCACCCGGAAGCGCTCCTCGATGTGGATCGCCATGGCTACTCCTTCGCCCGCGCGAGCGCGTCGCGCAGGGCGTCGAACGGGAGGAGAACGCACTCGTGGCGGCTCGGCACGTCCCGCACGGGGAGGAACACCGCCAGCTCCTCCCAGGGCGAGACCGGGACGCTCCCGCCCTCGCGCAGCATGGCCGCGAGCGCGGCGCGGGCCCGCGCGATCTCCTCGGCGGGACGGCCCGGCGCCACCGAGCCGAGGACCGAGGCCGACGCCTGGCAGAGGACGCAGCCGCGGACGCGGTGGCCGACGTCGGCCACGCGGCCCTCCCGGACCGACACGTCCATGGTGACGTCGTCGCCGCAGAGCGGGTTGTCCCGCGAGGCGCTGGCGCTCGGCGCCGCGAGGCGGCCCGACCCCTTGCCGGCGCGGGCGAGCCGCAGGAGCGCGTCCTGGTAGAGCGCGTCGCTCGTCACGCCGCCGAGGCCTTCTCGCCCGCCGGCACGCGGAGCGCCCGCACGAGCTGGGAGAGGATCGAGACGGCGATCTCGCCCGGCGATCGCGCGCCGATGGGAAGGCCCACGGGACCCTGGATGCGATCGAGCTGCGCGTCGGTGAAGCCCATGGCGCGGAGCCGCTCGCGGCGGGCGGCCTGGGTCTTCTTGCTCCCCAGCGAGCCCACGTAGAAGGCGTCGGAGCGGAGCGCGGCCGCGAGCGCCGGATCGTCGATCTTCGGATCGTGCGTCATGGTGACGAGCGCGGTGCGCCGGCCCAGGCCGATGCGGGAGAGGGCCTCGTCCGGCCACTCGCGCACGAGCGGGATGCCCTCGAAGCGCGCCTCCGTGGCGAAGGCCCGTCGCGGATCCACGATCACGGTCTCGTAGCCGGCGAGGCGCACCATGGGGGCGAGCGACTGGGCGATGTGCACGGCGCCGATGATGACGACCTGCACGGGCGGGTTGAACACCCGGAGGAAGACGGCGCCTCCCTCGCGCTCCACCTTCGTCGACTCGTCGCGCACGGCGGCGTCCCGGGCTGCGGCGACGACGGCGGCGTCGGCGCCGGGATCGGCCTCGAAGGGACGGACGAGGCGCGACTCGCCCGTGGCGAGGTCGGTCGCGACGACCACGGTCTTCCTCGCGGCGACGTCCGCGAGGAGCCGGGCCAGCAGGTCCCGGGTCACGTGAGCCGCTCCACGTAGACCTGGATGGTGCCGCCGCAGGCGAGCCCGACCTCCCAGGCCCGGTCGTGGGAGACGCCGTACTCGAGGACGCGGGGCTTGCCGTCCTTGATGGCGAGGAGCGCCTCGCGGATGACCGCCGGCTCGACGCATCCGCCCGAGACCGAGCCGACGAACTCGCCGCGCTCGTTGACCGCGAGGTGGCTCCCCGCGGGCCGGGGGGCCGAGCCCCAGGTCGAGATCACCGTGGCGAGCGCGACGCCGAGGCCGCCCTCGCTCCAGTCCGCCGCCTGCTGCAGAACGTCCGTGCCTTCGCTCATCGTGCCTCCTCGCCGAGCCCGGCGCGCGCCCGCTCCAGATCGGCCGCCTCGTCCACGTCCGCGAGCGCCTCGGCCGGCCAGTCCACGAAGGCCGCCTCGCCCGCGTGGCGCCTCACCACCTCGCGACCGCGTCCCTCGCCCTCGCCGCCGCGGAGCTCCGCGAAGAGCGCCCGCGCGTAGAGCGTGGGCGGCGCCGGCACCCCTCCATAGCGCGAGGTGACGAGCGGCGCTCCGGTCTCGCGCCGGCGCCGGACGAGGGCCTCGATCATGGCCGGCTCGACGAAGGGCATGTCGCCGAGCAGCACCACCGCCGCATCCGCCCCCTCCGGCACCGCCGCGATGCCCGCGTCGAGGGACGTGCTCATGCCGAGGGCGTGGCGGCCGTTCCGGACGAGGACGCAGCCGAGGCCGCGCAGCTCCTGGGCGACCCGCTCGGCCTCGTGCCCGACGACGACGAGGACCGGGTCGAGCCCGCCCTGCTGCGCGGCGCGCACGGCGCGCCGGACCAGGGTCTCGCCGCCCACGTCGAGGAGGAGCTTGTTCCCGCCCATGCGCCGCGCCGAGCCGGCCGCCAGCACGACGCCGGCTGCGAGGGGGCCGTGTGCGAGCGCAGGGGCAGCCGGATGAGGCTGCCCC
>DATDDC010000418.1:0-6481 GCA_036523995.1 Anaeromyxobacter sp. | reverse complement strand
AGCTGCTCGTGCAATCCGTGCGGGAAGGTCTGCACGCCCACGTCGCCCGCCTGAGGCAGGAGAAGCCGCCCTCGGGGGACGTCGCGGCGGGCCGGCGCTGGGTGGCGGCGTACGTGCCGTTCGTGCACTGGGCGGAAGGGGTGTACCGCACCGCCTCGGGCGCCGCGGGGGACCACGGGGCCGGGCCGGGCTCGGCTCACGGGGGCGGACCCCCCGAGCACGGAGGCGCGGCCGAGGAGCCCGCCGGGCGCGAGAGCGCCGAGGGGACCGCGAGGCCTCACGCGCATTGAATGCGCCGGGGCCGCCATCACGTACGGTGAAGGGTACCCGCGCCGCCTGCTCGGCGCGGGCCCGTTCCTCGCGAGCCGGCCGCCGCGCTGTCAGGCCGCCGTGCTACCGAGCGCTCCGTGGAGGGCGCGGCGCGGCGGCGATGGGTGGAGGCGCGGGTGGACGGCGACGGCGCCCTCCGCCTCGCCGGCGCGCTCGGGCTCCATCCGCTCGCGGCGCGCGTGCTCGCGGCGCGGGGCCTCGCGGACCCCGCCGGAGCGGAGGCGTTCCTGGCGAGCCGCCTCGAGGACCTCCCCGATCCCTTCACGATGAAGGGCATGGACGCGGCCGTGGCGCGGCTCGTCCGCGCGGTGGATGCGGGCGAGCGGATCGCCTGCTACGGCGATTACGACGTGGACGGCGTCACCTCCACGGCGCTCCTCGCCGGCTTCCTGGGCGCGGCGGGGGCGGACGTCGTCACCTACGTGCCGCACCGGCTCGTGGAGGGCTACGGCCTCAACGAGGCGGCGGTGGCGCGGCTCGCGGGCCAGGGCGTCCGGCTCCTCGTCACGCTCGACTGCGGGATCACGGCGGCCGCGGAGGTCCGCGCCGCGGCCGCCCTCGGCGTGGACACCGTCGTCGTCGATCACCACACCGTCCCGGTGGAGCTCCCCGCCGCCGCGGCCATCCTGAACCCGCACCAGGTGGGCTGCGCGTACGCCTCGAAGGACCTCGCCGCCGTCGGCGTCACCTTCGCGCTCGCCATGGCGCTCCGCCGCACGCTGCGCGAGCGCGGCCGCTTCGCGCCGGAAAGGCCGGAGCCGAACCTGAAGGACGCGCTCGACCTCGTGGCGCTCGGGACCGTCGCGGACGTCGTGCCGCTCGTCGGGGCGAACCGCATCCTCGTGCGCTGGGGGCTCGAGGTGCTCGGCCGGAGCCGGCGCGCCGGGGTGCGCGCGCTGAAGCGGGTGTCGGGCATCGCCGAGGGAGCGCCCGTGTCGGCGGGCCAGGTGGGGTTCCGCCTCGCCCCGCGCATCAACGCGGCGGGCCGGCTCGACGACGCGGGCCGCGGCGTCCGGCTCCTCCTCGCACGGGACCCCGCGGAGGCAAACCCGCTCGCGGAGGTGCTCGACAGGGAGAACCAGGCGAGGCAGGAGATCGAGCGGCGCATCCTGGCGGAGGCGACGGAGGACGCCGCGGCCCGGGTCCGCTCGGGCGCACGCGGCCTCGTCCTCGCCCGCGAGGGCTGGCACGCCGGCGTGGTGGGCATCGTCGCGTCGCGCATCGTCGAGCGGTTCCACCGGCCCGCCGTGCTCGTGGCGCTCGCCGACGGCGCCGGGAAGGGCAGCGGTCGCTCCATCGAGGGCTTCCACCTCTACGACGCGCTCGCCGCCTGCGCGCCGCACCTGGCGCGCTTCGGCGGGCACCGTCACGCCGCGGGGGTCACGGTGGAGCGGGCGCGCCTCGGCGCCTTCTCGACCGCCTTCGAGGCGCACGCGGCGGAGCGGCTCTCCGAGGACGACCTCGTCCCGCGCTGCCGCATCGACGGCTGGGTCGACGAGGCCGACGTGACCGAGCGCGCCGCGGAGGACCTCGCCCGGCTCGGCCCCTTCGGCGCCGGGCACGCGGAGCCGGTGTTCGCGCTCCGCGGCGCCACGCGGCGGGCGCGCACGGTGGGGGCCGGCGGCGCCCATCTGAAGTTCGCCCTCGGAGGACTCGACGCGATCGGCTTCGGCATGGGCGATCGGCTGCCCGCGTGCGAGGGACCGGTGGAGGCCGCGTTCTCCATCGGCTTCGACGAATGGGACGGCGCGCGGCGGCTGCAGCTCCGGCTCCGGGACCTGCGGCCGCGGAGCTGAGCCCGCGCGCGCGAGCGCCCCTCGGGACGCGATGGCGTGCGGCGCCTCGCGGGTCTCCTCCCCGCCGCGCCGTCGCTTTCCTTTATGACGACCGCCAGGAGATCTGATTCGTCTTCCGGCGGCGGAGTCTCTACGCTGGCCGCGATGCCTGGGACCGCGTGAGGGAGGGACCCCGATGCCATCGCGCCTCGACCGAAACGCCACCGTCGCCGAGATCGTCGCCGAGCACGCCGCGGCCGCGGGGGTGTTCCGCAAGTACGACATCGATTTCTGCTGCCGCGGCGATGCCACCGTGGCCGAGTCCTGCCGCGAGCGCCGGCTCGACGCCGAGGAGGTGCTCGCCGAGGCGGAGCGTGCCATCGCCGCGGCAGCGGAGCCGCCGGGGGAGGGCCGGCGGGCGTCCTCGCTCATCACGCACATCGTCGAGCATCACCACGTTCGGGAGCGGGGCGCGCTGCCCTACATCGTGTCGCTCCTCGCGAAGGTGGCGGGCCGCTACCGCGACCGCGATCGGCGCCTCGACGCCCTGTGCGACGCGGGCCAGGATCTCGCGGACACGCTCGAGGCCTACATGGAGGCGGACGAGCGCGCGCTCTTCCCGGCGATGGCGGCGGGGGGCTGCGAGATCGTTCGCCTGGAGATGGACCGGCACAACCGCGAGCTGTTGCTGCAGCTCGGGCACGTCCGATCGCTCGCCGACGGCTACGTCGCGCCGCCCTGGGCCGATGGCGCCTACCGGGCGCTCCTGGAGGAGCTCGAGGCGCTCGAGGACAGCGTCATCGAGCGGATGCACGTCGAGAATCACGGCCTCGTCGGCGCCGAGCCGCTCCCCGCGCGCAGGGCGGGAGCTCGTGGCCGGTCGCGCGTCGTGAACTGACGGAGGGGACGCCCGCCTCAGGCGACGCCCCAGCGCGCCTTCTTCTCCGCGAAGAGCTGTCCCGATTTCTTGCTGGGGGGGCGCGAGCGCCCCCCCAGTCCCCCCGCTCGCTCGAGATCCGTATCCGCGGCGAAGCCGCGCTCATCGTTGGGGGCCCCCTGGGGGGCCGGGGCAGCCTCATCCGGGTGCCCCTGCGCTCGCGAGCTAGGCGACGCCCCAGCGCGCCTTCTTCTCCGCGAAGAGCTGTCCCATCTTCGCGAGCTCGTCCACGTGGATGCGCTCGGCGTGGCGCTCGAAGCGGCTGCGGCACGCGACGGAGCAGAAGAAGTAAGTGCGCCGCTTGTACTCGAAGGACTGGGCGCCTTCCTCGGTCACCGGCTTGCCGCAGACGGGATCGATCGAGACGCCGCCGCCTCCCCCGTCGTTCGCCATGTGAGGGCCTCCGAGTCCTTTCCGGACGATGGCCACGGGGCGTCGCGCCGCCCGCCCCCCGGGCGAGGCGGAGGGCACCCGGCGGGGCGTTCCGAGCCTTGACGCCTGAGGTTTCGAAGTGTTAGCTGCCTCTTCCCCCGGCCCGGAGGAGCCACTCTTGCCCCGCTTCATCACCGAAACCAAGCGCACGCACTCGTGCGGCGAGCTCACGAAGGCCGACATCGGCAAGGACGTCGTCCTCTTCGGGTGGGTGAACAACCGGCGCGATCACGGGGGCGCCGTCTTCATCGACCTGCGCGACCGCGAGGGCGTCACCCAGGTGGTCTTCGAGGAGGACGTCCGCCCCGAGGTCCACGACCTGGCGGGGCAGCTCCGGCTCGAGTTCTGCGTCGGCATCCGCGGCAAGGTCGTCTCGCGCGGCGGAAACGTGAACCCGAAGCTCCGGACCGGCGAGATCGAGATCCACGCCACCGAGCTCGAGATCTTCAACCGCTCCCAGCCCGTGCCGTTCCCGATCGAGGACCGGATCGACACCTCGGAGGAGAAGCGCCTCCAGTACCGCTACCTCGACCTGCGCCGCGCCCCGCTCCAGAAGGCGCTCATGACCCGGGCGAAGGTGAACCACCTCACCCGGAACTACTTCACGGGCAAGGGCTTCCTCGAGCTCGAGACGCCGTTCATGGGGAAGTACACGCCCGGCGGCGCCCGGAACTTCTTCGTGCCCTCCCGCCTCAACCCCGGGAAGCTCTATGCGCTGGCGGAGAGCCCGCAGCTCTACAAGCAGCTCTACATGGTCGCGGGCTTCGACCGGTACTTCCAGATCGTCCGCTGCTTCCGCGACGAGGACCTCCGCCTCGACCGCCAGCCCGAGTTCACCCAGATCGACGTGGAGATGAGCTTCGTCGAGCAGGGCGACGTGTTCGACGTGATCGAGGGGCTCATCGTCACGCTGTGGAAGGAGGCGCTCGGGGTCGAGATCCCGCGCCCCTTCCTGCGCATGCCCTTCGACGAGTCCATGGCGAAGTACGGGAACGACAAGCCCGACCGCCGCTTCGACATGCCGCACACCGTGCTCACGGACCTCGTCCGGAAGCACCAGGGCGGCGGCGTGCCGCTCCTCGACGAGGCGGTGAAGGCGAAGGGTATCGTGAAGGCGATGCGGGTCCCGGCCTCGGCGAACCTCTCCCGGACCGAGATCGACAAGCTCGAGGAGTACGTGCGCGGCATGGGCGCGAAGGGGCTCGCCCGGGCCAAGATCGCGGAGGGGGGCGAGTGGACGCAGTCGCCCTTCGCGAAGTCGATCACCCCCGAGCTGCGCAAGGCCATCAACGAGGCGGTGGGCGCCCAGCCCGGCGACCTCGTCCTCTTCCAGTTCGGCAAGGAGTCGGTGGTCCACACCGTGATGGCGAACCTCCGCGTCCACCTCGCCAAGCGGATGGGGCTCATCCCGGAGTACGGCTCGGGCGGGCAGTGGCGCTTCCTGTGGGTCGTCGATCCCCCGCTCTTCGAGTACGACGAGGAGCACGGCCAGTGGGCCGCGGCGCACCACGCCTTCACGCGCCCGCGCGATCAGGACCTCCCCTACCTCGAGAGCGATCCGGGCCGCGTCTACTGCTGGCGCTACGACCTCGTCCTGAACGGCTTCGAGATCGGCGGCGGCTCCATCCGCCTCCACGACCCCGAGGTGCAGCGGCGCGTCTTCAAGGCCATGGGCATCGCCGACGAGGAGGCGAGGAGCAAGTTCGGCTTCCTCCTCGATGCGCTCGAGATGGGCGCGCCGCCGCACGGCGGCATCGCGCTCGGCATGGACCGCCTGTGCATGCTCCTCACCGGCGCGGAGTCGCTCCGCGACGTCATCGCCTGGCCGAAGACGCAGAAGGGCACCGACCTCATGACCGGCGCGCCGAGCGAGGTCGACCCGAAGCAGCTCCGCGAGCTGTACGTGAAGACGACGGTCGAGCCCGGGAAGTAGGCGGCGGTCGGGGTCGGGGTCGAGGTCGGGGTCGGGGTCGGGGTCGGGGTCGAGGTCGAGGTCGGGGTCGAGGTCGAGGTCGGGGTCGAGGTCGGGGTCGAGGTCCGCGAGGCGCCACGCTTCTCCCGCGCGCGGGCTACCTCCCCGGTGGGGCGGCGTGACCGAACGCATTGCGGCGCGGTAGTCTCTACGCCTACACCGAGCAGGAGGGGTGCCGGTGACACAGGCGGAGTTCCAGGCCACCGAGCTGAGCGCGATCCTGGAGGAGCTCGCACGGGCTCCCGCCTCGTCGGCGCCCATCGGGCCGGGGGACACCCTGGGCCGCTTCGAGGTCCTGCGGGAGCTGGGGCGCGGCGGCTTCGGCGTCGTGTACGAGGCCCGCGACCGGGAGCTCGGCCGCGTCGTGGCGGTGAAGGCGCTCCGCCCCGGGACGACCGCGAGCGGCCGGCTGCGCGAGGAGGCCCTCCGGCGCGAGGCGGAGGCCGCGGCCCAGCTCAACCACCCCAACATCTGCACGCTCCACGAGGCCGGCCGCGCCGGCGGCGCCCCGTACCTCGTCCTCGAGCTGTGCGGCGGCCAGTCGCTCTCGGCGCGCCTCGAGCGAGGGCCGCTCCCGTGGCGGACCGCGCTCCGCATCGGCATCGAGATCGCCCGCGCGCTCGACCACGCGCATTCGTCCGGCGTGCTCCACCGCGACCTCAAGCCCGCGAACGTGATGCTCGCCGAGGACGGCGGCGTGAAGGTGCTCGACTTCGGGCTCGCGCTCGTCTTCGGCGGCTCGAGCCTCGGCAAGAGCGGCACGCCCGCCTACATGGCGCCGGAGCAGTGGCGGGGCGAGGCGGAGGACGCCCGCACGGACCTGTACGCGCTCGGCGTGGTCCTCTTCGAGATGCTCGCCTGGACGCTGCCCTACGACGTCCGGAACGGGCGCTGCGAGGCGCTCGACGCCGTCCGGCCGCCGCGCCTCGACGTGCCGGGCCTGCCGCGGCCGCTCGCCGCGGCGGTGGAGCGCGCCATCTCCCCGGACCCCGGGGCGCGCCCGCGAAACGCCCGCGTCTTCCTGGACGAGCTCAT